>RFQS01000001.1 GCA_009924885.1 Pseudomonadota bacterium
CACAGCAAAACTTTACTCTGAGGATTTTGAAGAATTTTCTAAATTATCTCCTGAAGAGAAACATGGCTATGAGATGAAGATAGAGCATGATTTAGGTCCTTCTGTTCCAGCGATTAAAGATATAGTTATAACGACTTTATCAAGGAAGAAAGCGGAAGAAGTTATTGGTTTTGAAAATAAATTAGCTATTAAAACTGAGCTGAAAGAGAATCTAAATCAGGCTTTACATGGTGAATTTAAAATCTATGATATTTATTTCACTGATTTCATAGTGCAATAGGGGAAAAATGAATAAATATAACACTGAAAGTAAAAGGATAATACCAGGACCTCGTCAGAGATCCATTCCTCAGTTACCAAACTTAGATGATAATATTCCTCGCAGAATAAAAGAATATAACTTTCGTAATCCAGATAAGTTTAATAAAGAGCATCTTAAAGTAATCGGTAATATTCATGAACTTTTCTGTAGAGAAGTGACTCTGTCTTTAAATTCTATGCTCAGAATTAACTGTGAGCTTAATGTCGCAAATGTACAACAGGTTACTTACGGTGATTTTCTTGCGACTATGTCTGAGGATCTTTACACTGGTATCCTTAGCATGCAGCCTTTTCTTACTCAGATAAGTTTTAGTATAGAAAAACATTTAGTAGGCTCAATGTTAGACCGCCTTTTAGGTGGTATGGGTGTATCAAGTATTCGTGATGAGCTTAGCGAAGTTGAGTTCGGTATTACTAAGGATATTTTGAAAAGAATTTTACATCACTTACCAGAAGGCTGGCAGACGGTAGTAAAAAATATTGGTGCGGTAGAGCTGAACTCCCTAGAGACTTCTACTACTAACATTCAAATAGCTCCTATAACAGACATAGTTGCGATAATTACTATTAATGTAGAAATAGGTTCTTACTTAGGTTTAATTACTATCTGCATACCTCACTCAGCTTTAGAAGGATGTATTAATTTACTTAACAGGCAATCTTCCTACAGTAGGCATCACCTAGAGACTAGTGATACGAAAGAAATTATTATCAGTAAACTAGCTAGTACTAGTTTACCCATAAGAATTGTATTAGCGCGAGGTGAACTTCACTTAAATGACTCTATGCACCTTAAAGTAGGTGACATCGTGAAATTAGATACTAATAATGAAGATAGGGCAGAGATCTGGATAGCGAATCAGCTTAAATTTTTAGGTGTAAGCGGTCAGGTACAAGGCAAGCTTGCAGTGTGTATCTCAGATCAGTATAATGAAGACGACGTCTAAGCCACAGTAGCAGGACTAGTCCTGTTATGAGCCAAAAAATCCATCTGTCCTCTTAAAGCTTTACCTACAGATTCTATAGGATGATTTTTTTCATTTTCTCTGATAGCCCTGAAACTAGCTTGGTTAGAGCTATTCTCTAGCATCCAGTCACGAGCAAATCTGCCGTCTTGAATATCTTTAAGAACTTCTTTCATCCTAGCTTTTACACCAGCATCAATAACTCTCGGTCCAGAAACATAATCGCCGTACTCAGCAGTGTTAGAGATACTATCACGCATCTTCGCTAAGCCACCTTCATAGATTAGATCGACTATTAATTTAACCTCATGTAAACACTCAAAGTAAGCCATTTCTTCAGAGTAACCAGCTTCTACTAATGTCTCGAAACCAGCTTTAATAAGGGCAGAAAGACCACCACATAATACAGCTTGCTCGCCGAAAAGATCTGTCTCTGTTTCTTCTCTGAAATTAGTTTCGAATACTCCAGCACGAGTGCCGCCTACGCCTTTAGCATAAGAAAGAGCTAGGTCTTTAGCTTTACCAGAGACGTTCTGCTTAATAGCTATTAAAGCAGGTACGCCGAAACCTTGTTCAAAAACTATTCTTACACGGTGACCAGGTCCTTTAGGCGCCACCATAATTATGTCAACGTTCTCTGGAGCTATGATCTGATTAAAATGTAGAGAAAAACCATGGGCTACCATTAAAGTTTTTCCTTCTGTTAAATGAGGTTTTATCTGAGTGTTATAAACCTCAGCATGTTTCTCATCAGGTAGAAGAATCATTATTACATCAGATGCCTTCGCAGCTTCTTCTACAGTAAGAACTTTAAGTCCATCTGCTTCAGCTTTCTGCCAGCTTTTAGAACCTTTATATAAACCTATGGTTACGTCGCAGCCACTATCTTTAAGATTTAAAGCATGAGCGTGTCCTTGAGAACCATAACCGATAATCGCAATCTTCTTTGACTGAATTAGGCTAAGATCCGCATCTACTTCATAATAAACTTTTTTCATTCATGCTATTCTAGCAAATTCAGCGTTTAAATACTAATCAGATATTGATTTTGAAAATTATTTTTAACCATGCTGTTTACTATCGGTGAAACTTCTGAGATTTCCTGTAGTTCACCAGAATCCTGATCCTGAACGAAAATCGCTTTCGAGAAATTAGTTTTATCTGGATTATAAAAGCTGTAAGGCTTAGCTGCGATGCTAATTCTATCTATGTAATATTCAGGATTCATATCTCTGAGCTTTAATTTTGCAAGAGCATTTTGCTTAAGGCTTTGAAACTCTTCTTCATTATTAAATTGATAGGCTTTAAACAGGTCTCTATCTAGAAATCTTCTAGCTAGATCTTTGAGAATATTATCTTTTTCATGCACCCAATGTTTAATATGATGCCAAATAGTCGTGTCATCTATTTCGATAAAATCTTGAATATCTATATTCATTCCTTTACTAAGCCAGTTAAATAGATTTTGTTCTAGAAAAGCGATCTTCTTGCTGACGAGCAGCAGTTTGACACGCTCAAAGAGCTTCTTAAACAGAACATCACTCGCTAAGCACTTTTTATGCAGGTAAACTTGAAGATACATGGAATATCTAGCGTAAAGGTAATCCTCGACAGCGAGACGCCCTTTACCATTAAAGACAGCTAAGCAGTCATGCTCTTTATTTAAGGTAATGCTGCTGATAACTCTCGCTAAATCAAAGTTTCCATAGTTAGTTCCAGTGAAGTGGCTGTCTCTTAAAAGATAGTCAAAGCGATCAGCATCTATCTGACTGCTTACTATGTTAGATAAAAATTTCACGGGGTGAGTTTTATTTAATACTGATGAAACCTCGTCTGGTAGGCTACTATCAAAGCTTCTCAAGATTTTATTAATAGCAGTACTACTATCTAAAATAATTCTCTGCGTAAAGTCTTCATGTCTAATCTCCAAGACCTCTTCGCAGCTATGGCTGAAAGGACCATGCCCGACATCATGTAATAAAGCAGAGACTAAAACTAGAGCTTTATATCTTTCTAGGGTTTCTGGACTTAAGTCTAGAAGTGAATCAGAAAGCTGCTCGAACATTTTTCTAGCCACATGCATAGTTCCGAGGCTATGCTGAAAACGTGAGCCTTCTGCACCATGATAAGTGAGCCAGCCAGTGCCAAGCTGTCTTATCCAGCGAAGCCTCTGCATTTCTCTAGTATCTATAAGTCTAATAAGCAGATCTTCTACCCTGTCTGCAGAATTTAAAGTGATTTCTTGATGAATAGGATCTCTATAGGTGCGGGACATGATCTCATTTTCTATCATGATGGATTCAGAGTATAAATGCAAATGTTATAGACATATTATTTTTGGGAATATTATTTTTAAGCTCTTAATGATTTCTTAATAATCCTGTGTTATTATAAAAAATCCAACAAAAGAACCAAACTAGATGAATGATTCAATGAAGAATTAGTTCAAAATTTGGGGAAAAGTTAAGAAGAGGTTAAAAACTTTTGTCAAATGTAAGAGAAATATACTTTATATAGGCAGAGAGGGAAATAATTAATATGTTCATGGAAGGACCAAAAAAGATATCAGTGGATCTGTCAACGACGACGGGAACTGGATCGGTTAGAAGAGTTTCGGGAGATGGTGCATCCGCAGCTGAAGGAAAGAATTCTGAAATTCTAAGAAACGGTGCCACTGTAAGTGGTAGTGGAAAACCAGAAGCAGCAGCTGGTCAAGCTTTGCTTGGAATGATGGCTGGAAATAATATCGTTTCCACTAATGGTTTTTTTAAAGGAAAAATACAAGAAAAAGACTCAGTTAAGGGTGAAGCTACTATAGAAACTCATGCGGCAGCTTTTCTTGCAGATGGTCCAGAAGCTCATGGGAAATTTCAAAAATTAATGGAGCTTGCTAGTCGAGGAGCTGAATCTAGTTCAGGGAAAGTTTCTCCGTGTGAAATAGAACTAGGAAAACAGGCTGTAATGATGCCGCTAGATGGACCAGATGCACAGCTTAGAGCGGTTTTAAGATACGCTTTTAGTTTGGCTGATAGATTACCAACTGCTGAGGATAGTATCAGACTATTTAAAGAAAGTAATCATTAAATAGTTTGAAAAATTAATTACTAAAAATATACCAAACATAAATGAGGACGACAAAAACGCAGTTATACCGTGTTCTCTGATATAATATTTCCGCAACGAGAACAATATTACCCGTTACAGAAATAATGAAGTTTGAAGAATTTAATCGATTAAATTTTAAAAATCGTATTTTCACCATGCAGAGTATGGAGTTACTTGGTTATGATCGGGAAACTTTACGCAGGCAGATTCAGAACTGGATTAAGCAGGGTCATGTTATACAGTTAAAGAAAGGCTTATATGCTTATTTAGGCTTAGAGAAAAATAAATTATTTTCAAATTTTTATGTAGCTTCGTTACTTTATGGTGATAATTCATATATTAGTTTAGAATCTGCGATGAGTTTTTATGAATTAATTCCTGAAAGGGTTTTCCAAGTTAGTTTAGTGAGTACCAGTAAAACAAAAACTTTTACAAATGATCTGACTAGTTTTAACTACAAACACATTAAGCCTAATTTGTTTGATTATTTTATTAATCAAATAGATGAATTTGGTGCTGTTTATAAAGTTGCTTATCCTGAAAAAGCTCTTCTAGATTACATTTACTTTAAAGTTAAAGCGAATCAAAATATTAATGAAGATTTTTTTGAAGAAAATTTAAGATTACAGAATATAGAAATTCTAAAAATATCACGCTTAAAAGAATTAGAAGAACTATTCAAGATGAAAAAAATCTCTCAAGCTGTGGCAGTTTTAGAAAGGATTTTAAAAAATGCTTAGCCTTTTAAAAAATCAAATACAAAAATATTCTACTGATGAAGAGAAGTTTAATTATCTAAGAGAACTTATTCAAATTCAAACCTTGAAAATAATAGACCAGCAGGGTTTTTCAAAGGATATTGCTTTTGTTGGAGGAACAGCTTTAAGAATTCTGTACGATTTAAATCGTTTTTCGGAAGATTTAGATTTTAGCTTAATTAATACAGAAAATTTTGATTTTGAAAATATGCTTGATCAGCTCTGTAAGCGCTTCTTGCTGCTAAATATTAATCTGAAAATAAATTCAAAGACTAAAAATAATGTTTACATAGCTCAACTAAAATTTGAAAAGCTTCTCTATGAGCTAGGTTTGAGTTCTTTAGCTGAACAGAAATTATATATAAAACTAGAATTAGATATAAACCCACCAGAGGGAGCAGATTTGGAATACACTATGCAAGAAGGTTTCTTCGGTATTAGACATTATGATTTATCAAGTTTATATGCTGGTAAACTTCATGCCATTTTGCACCGTAGATATACGAAGGGTAGAGATTACTATGATTTAATGTGGTACTTAACCAAGAAGGTTAAACCTAATTTACTTTTACTAAATAATGCTATAACCCAAAGTACAGGCAAAAAATCTAAGCTAGATATGGCAAGTCTTAAAACCTCTTTAATAAAGCGTCTGCACGAAACTAATTTCAAGGAAGTACATTCTGATTTAGAAAGTTTTGTGCAGGACCCACTGGAGCTAAGGGCTTTAAACCAGGATAATTTTTTAACTCTTCTATGCTAAAATCCTTCGCTAGTGATAACTATTCTGGGATTCACCCAAAAATTTTGGATGCTATCGTAAAAGCTAATTTAGCTCATGCTCCGGCTTATGGTGCTGATGAGCTTACTCAGGTATCTATAACTAAATTTAAAGAGCAGTTCGGTTCTGATAGAGAAATTTTCTTAGTCTTTAATGGTACTGCCGCTAATGTCCTTGGACTCGCCTCAGTTACAGACTCTTATAATTCTATAATCTGTACAGAAAGTTCTCATCTTTATGTAGACGAATGTGGCGCGCCAGAGTTCTTTACTGGAGCTAAACTTATTACTATTAAAACCACAGATGGTAAGCTCACAGCAGCACTTATTAAGCCACATTTAACAGGCTTCGATAATCAGCATAATTCCCAGCCTAAAGTTATTTCTATTGCTAATTCTACAGAATTAGGAACTGTTTATAAACCTGATGAGATCAAGGTTTTAGCTGATTTGGCGCATGAACATGGCATGCTGTTACATTTAGATGGTGCAAGACTATCAAATGCTACTGCTAGCCTAGGTCTTAGTCTAAGAGAAATAAGTTTTGATTTAGGTGTAGATTTACTATCCTTCGGTGGTACTAAGAATGGCATGTTACTAGGCGAGGCGATTATCTTTAAGGATGCTAGTCTAGCAGAGGGTTTTAAATACAGAAGAAAGCAAGGAATGCAGCTCGCTTCTAAAATGCGTTTCATCTCGGCTCAGTTTCTAGAACTGTTATCGAATGATCTTTACCTAGAGAACGCTAAGCAAGCTAATAAAATGGCTAAGCTCTTAGCTGAAAAAATTAAAGATATTCCTGATTTAGAAATAGTTTATGCGGTGGAAGCTAATGGAGTTTTCGTGAAACTGCCTCGTGAATTAGTGGACAGGCTTCAGGCGAAGCATTCATTTTATATTTGGAGTGAAGCTGAACCTATAGTTAGGTGGATGTGTTCGTTTGATACTTGTGAAAAGGATATAGAGGATTTTGTTCAGGATATCTTGGGGTGTAGCGAAACTTCAGTTTCTGCGTAGGTGAGAATCGTAAAAATATGTCTGTGCCACTGGCAGCACCGTCATCAACAGATAATTTAAAACATGAGCCTGATCTATAAAAGTTATAGACAGTAAATGCCCGAGGCTTAAAGCGAAACACAAGCGAGGATGAGATATCGCTGCGAAAGGTAAAAGGGAAATTAAATACCAGGAATGAAATTTAGGACTAATTATTAAAAGTAAAACAGCATAAACCACGCTGAGGCTTTTAAGAAAATCTAAATCACTCTTCTTATCTGCCTTGGAGAAAAAGAGTTTAAAAAATATATAAGCATAAAACAAGGCATACGCCGCCAGTGAGATTAAAACAGCTGACCTAGGTAAATCTGTTTTAGTGATTAATTTAAATACTGTGTTAACCACATCGAAAAGTGATTTATGAAAGAGAGTCGCATTATTAGAGATCTCTGTATAATCGATGTTAAATAAATTAAAATACTGAGAAGAAAAATAGAAGCAGAGAATACCTGTAATTAAGCCGTAATAAGGTATATAGCGTGCCCTTTTCCAAATCCACAGTAACAGTAAGGGTATTAAAATAATCGTTATATATTTTACTAAGACGGAAAGGATTAGAAGGCAAATGGCTAGATTAATACCAAGATATTTAGGTTTGAGAAATTTAAATAGAACACGGGACTGCTTGCCATCTACAGTTTCTGCGTTTTCTTCTGATGATAAAGCTTTTACCGTGAAAAATACTGGGGCGAAGGCTAATACGGCTAAAAGCAGGTCATTATGACCATTCCAGAGACCTTGAATAATTAACAGAGGGTTTAAAGCTACGAGATGCCATACTCTATCTGCGTTCCAGATCTTCGTCTTTTGAGAAGAATCTGCTATTCCCTCTCTAAGAAAGTATTTCAAAGTATGATGAAAGATATAAATAAGTAATAAATAACAGATGAAATTAAATATCTTAAAAATAAAAAAGCTAAGCCATAGATTATTCCAAGATATACTAACAAAAAATTTACAAATTAAAGTAAAGACTGGACCATATGGTGATGGATTATACTCCCAGCGCATATTTCCCAATAGTGGATCTAAACGCCAGTTTTCTATATTCGCTAAAATTTCGCTATAGGGGTTCTGATTATAGTGAACTATCTGCTCACCAAAAGAGATATAGCCAAATATATCAGAAGAATTAGCTGGTAACATAAGCGTGGAGATAAAAGCGATGGCGATTAACCAAGAAAGATCATTCTGAGACGGGGTTTGTTTTTCTGTAAAGGATTTAAATTTAGGGACATTAAAATCAGGAAATACAGTCTTAAAGAAAATAAAGCCATAAATTATTACGAAAACCAGCATGGATAAATGGTTAAGGACTTGATAGCCAGAAGGTATGTGCAGGTCATTCAAGCAGATTAGCCAAGAGGGAAATTCTGCGAGGCTAAAATTATTAATTACTTGGTTTTTAACTTGCTCTAATGGAACGGGCAAGAAAAAACTTTTTTGGACGAAATAGCCGAGTTTACTATCTTGAGCTGCTATAAACCAAGCTAACCATGAAATGGCAGCGATTAAAGTTTGAAAAATAAATAATAATCTGAGAATTTTTTGTCTCCCTGTCTTCGATAGTCTATTATACTCATAGAGACCGCTGCACGACGTACAGAGGTTTTTATGAGTTATCATTGTGACCAAAATAGCAGTAGTAGTACCTTGTTATAACGAAGAAGAAGTCCTTTCGGAGACAGCTTCTTGCCTTTTAGATTTATTAAAAGAATTAATTAGAGCAGCTAAAATATCAGATTCTAGTTTTATTTGTTTTGTGGATGATGGCAGTGCCGATAGAACTTGGTCTCAGATTCAAGATTTAAGTAAAGAAACGCAGCATATTAAAGGTATTAAACTTTCAAATAACTGCGGGCATCAAAATGCTTTACTTGCTGGTTTATTTAGTGTCGATGCTGATGCAGTAATCAGTATAGATGCTGATTTACAAGATGATATTAATGTTATTCGTGAAATGTTAGATAACTATTTACAGGGCGACCAGATCGTTTATGCGGCACGAAAACAGAGAGACTCAGACTCATTTTTTAAAAGAACTACAGCACAGCTATTTTATGGCTTAATGAATTTTCTTGGAACTAAAACCATTTATAATCATGCAGATTATAGGCTGATGAGTAGAAGAGCGATTCAGGCTTTAAAAGAATTTCGTGAGATAAATATGTTTTTAAGAGGAGTAATTCCTTTGATCGGTTTTAAGCATTCGATAGTCTACTATGATAGGTTGAAACGCTTTGCTGGTGAGTCAAAATACCCACTAAATAAAATGCTTTCCTTTGCGTGGAATGGTGTAACTTCTTTCTCTGTAATGCCTTTACGTCTTATAAGCGGTTTAGGCTTTCTTTCTATTCTTGCTTCAGTGGGAATAGGTCTCTGGGCTTTATATTCGAAGCTTTTCGGTGAAGTAGTCCCAGGTTGGGCTTCTATTATAATTTCTATTTATTTTATAGGTGGTGTTCAGTTACTGTGTTTCGGCATACTCGGCGAATATATCGGTAAGCTTTATCAGGAAGTTAAGGATAGACCACGTTATTTTATTGAGCTGGAAGTTTAAAGAAACTGCTCGCAAAGGCATAAGTTCAAGTCTTTTCAGCCTAAATATCCCAAAGGAATACCTAAAATATTTTCTTTAAAAAAACTGATTCTATCACCACGATAGAAAACTATTCCGAAGGGTACTTTAGTTCCTTCAGCTTCCATAAAGCTTTCTAAGCTTTTTAATTCATAGCTATTTATTATAGCTGCTGCTTTTACTTCTATCGGATAAAGCCTTTCACCATAACTCAAAATAAAATCCACTTCAGCACCGTTGTTTGTTCGCCAGAAATATAAATCTACTTTAGGACTCATATCTTTAGCTTCTTTATGTAATTCACTATAGACAAAGGTTTCAAGTATATGGCCCCAGCCACCTCGATTTAACATTGAATCTAGGTCAACGTTTCTTTGGTGAAAGTTTACTAATCCCGTATCAGTGTAAAAGATTTTAGGGCTTTTAATTAATTGTTTACGCTGCTTTGAAAAATAGGCTGGCAGAGTTTTACACTGATACGATGATTCTAATATCGATAGATAGTGCTTTACGGTTTTAGAATCTATTCCAGTGTCACTTGCAATATTGCTGAGGTTAAGAATTTGAGCTGTTTGATAGGCAAATAATTTATAAACTTTCTGAAAATTATCTAAATTCCCAATCTGTGATAGATCACGTAAATCTCTTTCGATGTAAGTACTAATATAGCGATCAAACCACTTTAGTTTCTGTTCAGGCTTTAACTCAATAAGTTTAGGAAAACCTCCATGAAGAATGAAATTCATTAATTTTTTATCAGAAATTTTTTCTAGTTGACTATTCGTAAGTGTTTCATAGAGATCTTTTACTGAGTGGTTTTTAATGATTTTATGTATTAATGAATTTGATTTATATTCATAAGCTTCAGCAATTGAAAAAGCTTGAAGTTCTAAAAGACCGACCCTACCAGCAAGAGATTCAGTAATAGATTTTAGTAATAAAAAATTAGCTGAACCAGAAAGAATAATCTTATGTTTTAATCCTGCGTCTACCACTTGCTTTAAAGCATGAAATAACTCTGGAGCTTTTTGTGCTTCGTCTATGGCGATATTTGAATTTATTGAATGGGCGAAAAGAGCGGGATCTTCCTTTATTCTTAAAAGTATTTCTCTATCATCTAAGGAAATATAGGACCAAGGTATTTTTTTTTTACTGATGTAATGCTTAATGAGAGTAGACTTACCAGATTGACGAGGACCAGTTAGTGAAACGATTGGGAATATCTCGAAAAGATCATCTATCTCAGATTCAATAAATCTTTTTCTATACTCCATAGAATTAATTTACCATATAATTTCGGAATCTAACTCCAGAATTATATGGCGCTTTAGGGTGATTTTCAAGCTAACTAGTCGCTAAGGTTTCAAGTAAAATCTGAGCCATTTCTTTAAGACTCATGCGTTTATCCATAGCCTCTTTTTGAAGTTTTCTATAAGCTACTTGTTCTGGGATATCAAATCTAGTCATCAAGATACCTTTAGCTTTTTCTACTAATTTTCTAGTTTCGATTTTATCTTTCAGAGTATCTACTTCTTGACGCAGTTCTCGCATTTCTACAGCTCTTGCTAAAGATATTTCGATAGCTGGTATTAGATCTGGCTTTCTGAGAGGCTTTGTTAAATAAGCGAAAACTCCTGCGGCACTAGCTTGCTCAATAAGGTCTTGTTGACTGTAAGCTGTGAGCATAATTACAGGAATAATACTGGCGAAATTTTCTTGAATCTGCTTAGCCGTGGTAATGCCATCCTGTTTAGGCATGCGAACATCCATGAAAATTATGTCTGGCTCTGCTTGTTTAATAAGTTCTAAAGCCTCGCTACCATCTTTGGCCTCACCTACGACTTTATAGACTAGGGATTCATGTAGCATCTCTCTCAAGTCCATTCTGATCAATGGTTCATCATCAACAATAAAAACTTTAATCAAATGCTCGTCAGAGTTACTCATATTTAAAAACAACCGTACTTTATATTATAAGGCTATATTGAGATATTTTCACTCGACATTAAGGTTTAGAAGTTTGTTCATGGGAATTAGCATCTCCACTTTCGCTCCAGAATGGGACTTATCTATATTAATCTTCGCCTCAAGGCACTCTTCTGCAAGGTTCTTGATGATTTCCCAGCCAAGCCCAGTCGTCTTATTAAAATTAAAGTTCTCTGGAAAGCCTGTTCCGTTATCAGCTATAGAGAGTAGGAGTGTATTAGGGTCGTATTCTAAATAATTTAAGCTAATATCTATTTGGCTTAGCTTTTCCCCAGCGTGTTCTAGAGAGTTAGATAATAATTCATTTAAAATTAAAGCTAGTTTCGTCGCCTCGTCACTCTGTATAAGGATTTTCTGCGGGCAGTAAAAATTTATTGATAAATTTTCTAAACCGAAGGAGGCTAAAAGATTTTTAATGATCTGCTGTGAAAGATAACCGAAATCAATATTCTCTATATCATCACTGTGGGAGAGGGATTCATGTACTATGCTAATACTGTTAGTACGGTTAATCGCTTCATTAAAGCAGTCTTTAAGCTCAGGATTTCTGCGTTGCTGCATTCTAAGAAGAGAAGCGACTGTCTGTAAATTATTTTTCACGCGGTGATGTATTTCTTTTAGTAAAGTCTCCTTAATTTTTAATTCGGAAATATCTTTTAAAATAACGGCTGAAAAGCCTTCCGTAAGAGGTACATAGCGTAATCTTAGAGACCTACGCCTAAGAGTTATTTCTTCCATAGCTTCTATAGAATTAGCGGTCTGTTTGCCTTTATATTTTTTAGAGTAGTTATGGAGTAGATCATCTAAGGATCTGCCGAGTAATTGATTAGTATGTTCTGCTATCTCTGAAAGTAAGCTTACTGAGATAGGGTTAGGGAAAAATATTTTTCTATCTTCTTTTAAAATAATTACCCCTTCCCCTAGGCTGATAGCTGGGAAATTAGTGTCAGTAAGTAATTTACTTTTAAGCGATTTAATTAAAATATCTGCGATAAAATCCCAGTGTCTACCAAGTATTAAGCGAGTTAGATATATATCTCTCTGAATCGCTATTACGGCGATGGCTTCGTCAGTGCTTCCACCACAATCTGAATCTAGGATAGGGTAAGCAAACTCTTGTATTCTTCTGTTTTCGACTACTAAGCCATACTGGCCTACTAGAGGTTTACCTAGCTGGAAAGCCTTTTGTATAAAGGCATCCTTATGAATTTGAAAACGCCTGCCTTTATCTATGCTTTTTGCAGAGGAGTCGAGATAGAAAGAATCTTGCTTCGAGTGATAGTAGTTATGAACGAATATTTCTAATTCTTGTGAGTGGATATTTTTAATAAATAATCTAATATCAGCAAGTAGAATCTCAGAGATAAAGGGTAGGTTATTATCAAGAAAATTTATAAGGTTAGCCACTATGAATCTTTTACTATGCTTTTATTGTGGCGTGAGTTACTAGTTTACAGAATTTTTTCTTGCCGACCTGTAAAATAGCTGCTGTATTATCCTGATTTTCAGTCGAATCACTGATGGACTTCATATACTCTAAAGTCAGTTTTAAGAAAACATCAGCAACCTTTTCACCATTAAGTTTAACGCCACCACCCTGTATAAGACGCTTCGCTTCAGCCTTAGTCTCAGCGAGTTCTTTTAAGACTATTAAATCGACTAATAGAATGCCTGAATCTAGATCACAGTCTTTAAGCTCAGATAAATTACACTCTGGAATATCGTCTGGGACTAATTTTTTCTTAAATAAATTTTCAAAATGCTCTTTAGCTCTTGCTGCCTCTTCTTTAGAATAATAAGTTTCTACTATTCTCATAGCTAGCTCTACTTTAATATCTCTGGGGTTAAATGTCTCTCGCTGACTAAGTTTCTCTGCCACTTCTTTTAAAAGCTCTGCTGATGGCGATAGGCAGAGAGTATAGTAATCTAAAATCATTTCATCACTGATACTCATAGTCTTGCCGAACATGTCTTCAGGACTATCATTTAAGGCGATGTAATTAAGGCTAGTCTTAGACATTTTTTTCTGCCCGTCTAGTCCTATTAATAGTGGCATAGTTAAAATATGCTGCTGAGGCTGATCATAAGCCTTCTGTAAGTCTCTACCGACCATTAAATTGAAGGTTTGATCAGTGCCACCTAGTTCTATATCTGCTTTTACTTCGACGCTGTCGAAACCCTGTAAGAGTGGGTAAAAAATCTCATGCGCGAATAGCGGATTTCCTTCATCGAGCCTTTTTCCGAAGGCTTCTTTCGCTAACATCTGATTAATAGTAACTTTCCCTGCAAGCTTCAGCATATCGTTTAAAGAAAACTTATTAAACCAGTCAGCATTATTTACGATTTCTACTTTATTTAGGTCTAAAACTTTAGAAACCTGATCTAGATAGGTCTGCGCGTTTTTAGCTACATCTTCAGCTGTGAGAGGAGGTCTAGCTGAGTTTCTACCAGAGGGGTCACCGACCTGAGCAGTAAAACCACCTATGATTAAAACCGCTTGGTGACCGAGTTCCTGAAACTGTTTGAGTTTCTGCATACAGACCATATGACCTAAGTGTAAATCTGTACTGGTAGGATCTATACCAAGCTTAACTCTCAGCTGCTTTCCTTCTTTAGCAGTATCTTTCAGTAATTTTTCTAATTCTTTAGTTCCACCAGGCTTAAAATCTACTATGCCGTTTAAGGTTTTTTGGATTTTTTCATCTGTACTCAAGTTAGCTTGCATTGCGAAGACTAATTATAAAGCTTCGGATGTCTCCATGCAAAAGAGATGAAAATTATTTAATTAAGCTAGCGATAGCTTGATTAAGATACTAAATCATAATAAGGAACTTTATTGTTAGGATCTATAATCTGAATTTTATATTTTTCATCTCGTTCTAAACCAAATTTAGAATCTATAGTCTTAGAAGGTAAGCCAGCCTGTGATTGTATTAACTTTTGTATATTTTCTTTGGTCTCTTCATCTTCAGATTGAGCTAAAAATTCGTTCCAGAGTTCCATCGCTTTATCTTTTTTCTTTAGGTTCCAGTAGCAGAGACCTAATACATAGTAGTTTTCAAGAAATTTAGGATTAAGCTCTAAAACTTTTTCATAGTAAGTGAGGGCTTCTTTATGTTTTTTCTGTGACTGTAAAAGAAGACCGAAATTATAATTAGCTAAATAATCTGTCGGGTAATACTCTAAAGCTCTAGCGTAGTAGTTTTCAGCTTCTTTATCTAAAGACAGTGCTTTAAAAGTATTAGCAGTACCGAGTATCGCCTCTAAATTACGAGGCTCTTTAGTAACAGCTGTCTGATATTCAGTTAAAGCATCGAAATGATTTTGGGTATCTTTCAGTAATTTAGCTAATTTTAGTCTTGATTTCTGAGTGTTATCGAATGCTATCGCTAATCTAAGCTGTTCTATCGCATCTTGTGTTTTACCTTGTGAGATTAATAAGTCAGCATAAGTCTGTCTGAGATTCAAGTCTGTGGGTTTTTCTTTTAGGGCGATTTCGACTATCCCTTGAGCTTCTTTAACTTTATCTTGATCTAGTTTTACTGTGAGCAGATTCTTGTAAAGATCATCTATTTTTTTAAATTTAGCTAAATTCTCTTTATCTGCAAGAACTATTTCCAGATTGGCTTCTGATGATTTTAAATCGCCTTTTTGTTTTTGTGCAATTGCAAGATTATAATGAATGTCATTTTTTAATTGAGGATCTAATTTTTGTGGAATGCCTAGTATTTCATTGTAGTGCGATATTGCAGCATCATATTTTTCTAACTGTTGTTCTGAGCTAGCTAACAAGAACAGTGACTCGACGTCGTTAGGTTTTATTTGTAATAATTTTTGCAAATGAGTAGTCGCAAGTGGGTAGTTTTTCTTTTCATAGTACAGTCTTGCAATGTTATATAAAGTTTTAGAATCATCAGGATTCTTTTCTAGAGCTTTATTGTAGTTAATAATAGCTTCGTCATATTTACCCTCTTGCTGTTGTATATAGGCTGCCATATTATAATCTTCGACATATAAATAAGCATCTATGGCTTTTTGCTTTTCATTATTTAAATAAAATACTTTAGCTAAAGCTTTATGCCAGACATCTTCATTCTTAAGTTTTATGGCGTTTTGGTAATTTTTAACAGCTTCATCATAATTGCCGAATTTAGATTCTATAAAGGCTAGATCAGCATAGATATTCGGTACATTTCCATCTATCTGGGCTGCTTTCTTATAGCTCTCGCGAGCGTTTTCATACTGACTTAAGGCAAGCCAAGAGTCTGCAACGTTCTTGTGGACGGCATAATCATTCTGTTCATATTTAAGAACATAGTTATACTGCTCAATAGCTGCTAAATAATTATCGGTTGACTGAAGTGAAGCTGCTAAGTAGCTTCTAGCTCTTAAATGATCAGGGTAAGCCATGATAATACGATTAAATAGTTCTATTGCCTCTTTAAAATTTTTCTGTTCAAAATGATAAAGGGCTAAATCAAAGGTAAGGAGAACGTTATCGGGTTCTATGGTCGATGCTCTCTTAAAATAAGTGTAAGCCTTCTCGGTTTCATTAAGCCTAGTGTACGCCTGAGCGAGAAGAAGATTTATCATCGCATCACTAGGAGAGAATTCTAGAGCTTTATTGAAATATGAAACAGCTCTTCTGCCATTATCTTGTTCCTCTGCCTGAGACTTGGTTGGTTTATTTAAATAGATTAAACCTAATTTAGTAAGTAGGGAACTATCTGTTTTATCAAACTCATACGCTTGAGCAAATTTACGAATCGCGGTATCAAAATCCCCGCTCTTCTCTGCTTTTACAGCTTGGCTGTAATAGAGATCAAATCTTTCTTCTCTCGTGACCGCATGGCTAGAGAGTCCAAAAAACATAATAAAGGCTATTATTAGGAACTGCATTTAAACTTTCTTGAGATTAATTATATCTCTTGACTAGGTTTATAAAGACGAATAATTTTAAGGAAAGTTGCACAATGAGAAGTTATCTTTACTACGGTCCGCGAGATATTAGGTTAGAGGATGTGATTATTCCTGATTTACTTGATGGTGAAGTTTTAGTAAAAGTAATATATGCTGCGACGGGTGGTACTGATTTAAAAACCTTTCAGCGAGGTCATCCTAAAATTATTAAAAATATCCCATCCTCTTTTGGTTATGAGTTTGTAGGTATTGTTGAGTCAGTAGATTCCTCTGTAACTGGTTTTGAGCAAGGTGATTATGTAGTAGCTGCTAACACTGCGCCTTGCTATGAATGTTTTTTTTGTAAGAAAGCAGAATATTCCCTTTGTGAGAATTTAGAATTTTTAAATGGTGCTTTTGCTGAATATATTAAAATTCCGAAAAACATCGTTAAACATAATCTATATAAGGTTTCTAGATTTGATAGGCTTGAGGAATTATGCCTAACTCAGACTCTTGCCGTTGCCTTGCATGGTTTTAAAAGGTCTTACATTAAAGATGATGACAAGGTTATAGTTTATGGCTTAGGTCCTATTGGGCAGACTTTTATTAAATTAATTAAATTCTTTACCAAGGCTGAGGTCTACGCTGTGGCAAGGTCACAGCATAAATTGGATTTAGCTAAAGATAACGGAGCTGATTTCCTTGTAGATATAAATAATTTATCTGATGAAGAGATAAAAGCGAAGCTGAAGAATCTTCTTCCGCATGGTGCAGATGTCGTGATCGAGGCAGTAGGCAAGCCTGAGGCTTGGCAGCTCTGCTTAAGCTTAGTGAGAAAAGGTGGTCTAATAAACTATTTCGGCGGCTGCGTGAAAGGTACGTCGATATTAGTGGATACTTTTCGTTTACATTATGATGAAATAAAACTTATAGGAGTCTTTCATCATAGTCCTGAATATATTAAAGCAGCTCTGGAGTTGATATCTGAGGATAAAATATGTATGAAAAACCTTATTAGTCAGAAATTTAGTTTAAGTGATTTGCCGAAAGCATTAGCCTTACATGAAGAAGGAAAAGTTTTTAAAACGCTGATTTATAACGAATTGTAGAGAATCGCGTAATCTATATCAAAATTCCGTTTAGGAAAAATTAACAAAATTTAAGCTGTAAAGATAGTAGGATTGATTCTCAACGACAATTATAAAAGAGACTCAAAGACTACGAAAGTGCAGGAAATTAAATTTGCGTGTATAGGAGTCTCGCCTCAACAGTGTTGTTGTTTGCGTCTAAATATGGCTACTACTCATGAAGAATTAGAATCATTCGTAACCATCGTGGAGTGTGGTACTTTTCGGTCAGCTGCCGACAAGTTAATTAAATCACAGTCATCTATTAGTTATGCTGTTAAGAGTCTTGAAGATGAGCTTGGTGTGAGCCTTTTTGATAGAAACTTTTATCGACCTAGGCTTACTCCAGAGGGAGAGATTGTTTATCAGAAAGCTATTCTTATACTTAGCCTATCTAAAGATTTAAAAAGTATAAGCAAGAATGTTGCCAGTGGCATTGAAACAAAATTAAGTCTCATTGTTGATTTAATAGCTCCTTCTGAGCAGATTATTAAAGTTATAGAGATTTTCAATCAAGAATTTCCTAATACTAGATTGAGTTTTAGTTTTGAGAGTGCTGATGTGCCTCTTGCTCAGCTTAATGCAGGTGAGGTTGATTTGATTATCTCAAATAAAGGTTCTAATAAGATCCAGTTTAAAACCGAGGCTTGGCAGACTATAGAATTTATTCCAGTAGTGCAGCACTCGCATCCTTTGATTAAGCGAAAAGCAAGGCTTGAAGATATTGAAAGTTATAATCAGATTATTCTTGATTCAGGGCATGATTACACTTCTGAAAAGAATAATCACTATAAAATGACTAATATCTGGAATGTGAGGGATTTTCAGATTAAAAAGCAGATGATACTAAGAGGTTTGGGCTGGGGATTCTTACCAGAATATGCCATCAGGAATGAACTTAAGACTGGCGAGCTCAAAAAAATTAAATATCTAGACGTTATGCAGGAAAATCTTTATTTAGTTTATCCTAAGGTGAAAGCTAATGGTCTTGCATTCTCATTTTTGAGAAAGGCTTTACTGGCTTCAAGTACCGTGCTCAGTTCTTACCCAAGTACCGACTGTGCGGCTAAATAAAATCTTTCTGTAAGTAATAATAATAATAGTGACCCAGATGCCAAAGAAATAAAAATTTGTAATCAGGGAGTAAAGTATAGATTTAATTATAGAGTATTGTTTATAGATTCTTAATCCATGAAACTGATTCATAAACATAATTAAACCTAGAGAAATGCTAAGCAGCATTAGAAAACTGATATAAGTCTCTCGGTGAGAGAAGTATCTAATAAATTCATAAACGATATCTAAGCTTACCCACAGAGGAATACTAAACTGGCAGAGGAAAACGAAAGTATCAAATATTTGGTTCAGTGTGAGATTACCAGGTTTTAGCAACTGCAAGAAATAGTTTAGATATCTTCGCATACTACCTTCTGCCCATCTGCGTCTTTGTTTTATGAGACCAGCCATAGTTGGTACACCTTCTTCATAGACTTTATTCTCTGGACTAAAACGTATGTCCCAGCCATTGACATGCAGGCATGTAGAAAGATCTAAATCATCGGTTAAAGTATCTTCATTCCATCCACCTACATGCTCTAAAGTTTCTCTTTTAATAAGTTGTCCATTGCCTCTTAATTCTACCGAGCCGCGGATACTATCACGTCCCATCTGTAAGTAGGTGTCCATGGCATATTCATGAAATTGACATTTCACCAGAAAATTCTTTTCAGGGTTGGATATGACTTTTTGGGATTGTACTGCACCTACCAGTGGATCATTTAAGTAAGGGACTATGTTTCGTAAAAAATCCTTTTCGACTCTAGCATCAGCATCAAAGACGCAGATAACTTCAGAGTTAGATATTCTTAGTGCATCATTTAAAGCCGCTGCTTTCCCTGGTACTGCATCAGTATGCCTATCTAAGATAATTAATCTCTCAGGGTGTTTTGCTGCAACAGAGCGCATTAAATCAAGGGTAGAGTCATTGCTGCGATCGTTAATGGCATAGACTTTGTAATCGTCATAATTTAAGTCCATCATAAATTCTAAAGTCTCTTTAATAACATTCTGCTCATTATGAGCCGAAATAAAAATATCTATTGATGGAGAATACTTGGTATCTAGCTCTCTAGGCTTTTTACGCCTATGGTATTGGGCTATAAAAAGAAAAATAGAATGAAAGAGCATGCATAAAAGCAATAACGCAAGCAGTGCTAGTGAAACATTACAAGGAAGCAGATCTAGAAATTTTTGTGGAACAAATTCCTCCAAGGCCGTTATCAGTAACCAGATAGCAGCGATGATTCCAAAAAGTAGGAACCTTTCTCTGTTATTACCCTTCCACCAAGTGAAAATTTTTAATTGTCTAAGTGCCATGAATCTAACTGGTTTGTTTGATATATTCTAACAGTCTGTTCATATCGGGGTAATCAATTTTCCAATATCCGTCTTTGGCGAAGTCTCCAGGTAGTATGAAACTTTCGAAACTCTTGTCTGCAATTTTTACAAAAGATTTGGTGAGCTGAATAGCTTCATCTTCTTTTAAATCAGTGAGGAAGAAGTTATTGGATTGGTCTAATAGATAAGGTAGTCTTACTAGGATTTCATTAAATTTAAGATTATGAATAAAAGCTCTAAAGAATATTAATTGTCTTTTAATTCTGCCTATATCACCATCCTCGCTGTCGCGATAACGCAAGAATTCCATCATCTTTTCGGAATTCATTTTTTCTAAACCTGGTTTGAAGTCTATACTAAGGCCAGCTTTATGATCCTCATATTTCATGTTTTTAGGAACATAAATTTTCATGTCTCCGAAGAGATTCATAATTTTTTTAAAGCCCTCTATATTAACTAAGAGGTAATTGTCGATTTTTATCCCTAATAACTTTTCTACTGTGCTTTTTGCTGCATCAATACCACCAATACTATTTGCTGAATTGATTCTAGAGAAACCAAAAATTTCTTTATCTAGTTGTGTATCTCTTGGAATGCTTAAAGCTATTAATTTTTCTGATGCAGGGTTTACAGAAAGTATCATCATAAAATCTGTTCGCCCTTGCCAAGCTGAAGAGTTCTTCGATTTATTTTCATCTACACCAAGTAGCAGTATATTAGTTGTGCTCTGGGCTTTCGCTGTAATGATTTTTTTAGAATTTTCAAGATTATTTTTAATGTCCTTGGAATTAAAAAGAGAGGGATATGGTTGATGGAAGCCATATGCATTGTTATAAAATATAAGAAGAGTTAAAAGAACGCAAAATAAAATCAGCGCTGAAACATAAATGGATTTATTTTTGGTATGGATATCCACTAAGAGCAAGTATATAATTAAACCTTAGTGAAGGAAAGTCGTATTTATCAGCGTTTATTAATCAGTTTTTTGCTGTTTACAGTTAGCTGTGTGTCTATTTCTTGTGGTTTTTTTGATTCTAAGGAGCAAGATTTTAGGGAATCCATTCCAGTTGGGACTTTTATCGGCATTGGTATACCGATTGAGGAAGGTGCTGAGGTTAAGAACAAGGAAGCTGCTTTAGAAGAACCCGTTAAAGAGGTAGCAGAGTCACCCACTACTCCATCAGCAGTTCCAGCTACTCCAGATAAAGCATCAGAGGCTAATATCCCAGCAAGTCCAAACCAAGCTGAGGGAGAAGCTCCAGTGGTAGCAACAAGTCCTGAACCAATTAAACCTAAGCGGGTTAAATCAGTTTACAAGGGTCCTAAAGTAGATATATTAATTAATTTATTTCCGATGGATGTCGCATACAAACAAGGAGTTGGCATTTTAAGGATAAATACTAGAAGCTATAAATTTAGTTGGGAGAGTGATTCGATAAATAAAAATTCTGACGGGAATACTGTTTGGAATATTGCTTTTAGTAAGGATAATAATATTTATGCTAATCTTGACGAGAATTTTAATTTTACGGGGATTTTAGAACAGAAAGACACTGGCTTAGAAATGTATGGCACTTTGAGTATGAAACCCACTAAGGCAGAGGAGATGCTAAATTATCATATACAGACTTATCAGCATAAATCACCGATTATTAGTGCAAGTGGTGAGCTTTCCGTTAAAGCTGGTGAGAGTTTAACTTTAGAAGCAGAACAAAGTGGTTTTGATAAAACTATTATGCAAGCTTATGCTGAGAGTCTTGACGGTAAAAATAAAGTAGAATTAGTAATTAATAGTCTTGATAAACCAGAGAAAGGTAAAAAGAAAAATAAATTAACGATAGCAACGGATGCGGCCATGGTTAAGGGTGACTATAACGTTTATATAATTAGAGATGAGGAATTTTCTAGTAACAGTATAAAGGTGACCATTCAATAGATGAAAATAGCGGTAATAGGTACTGGTAGTTGGGGAAAAAATTTGGTTCGTAATTTTTACGAACTAGGTGTTTTAAAGATAGTCTGCGATTTGGAAGAAGATAATTTAATTAAAGCCAGAGAAAGATATCCAAATTTACTTGTGACGTCATCTTTAAAAGAGATCATTGACGATAAGGAGATTGACGGTATTGTTATTGCGACCCCAGCTCATACGCATTATGAGATTTAGAAGCGGGTCATAATGTTTATGTTGAAAAGCCTCTTGCTCAGAATGTTACTGAGGCTAAGGAATTACATGCTATCGCAGAAAATAAGAATCTTACATTAATGGTGGGGCATCTTCTTTTGTATCATCCAGCTGTAAATAAACTTAAGCAGATCATCGCTTTAGGAGATTTAGGTACTGTGCAGTATGTAAATTCTGATCGTAGAAATTTTACAGCTAATCACAGAAAACACAGTAATGTTATGTGGGATTTAGCTCCGCATGATTTTTCTATGATGTGTTACATATTAAATACTGAACCAGAGAGGATCGTAAATGTAAGAACTTGGGCTAGCTCAGGTGATTCTATAGATGTGGCTCATATAGATATTTTATTTCCAAATAATATAGGCGGCCATATACATAACAGCTGGTTAGATCCTCAGAAACAAGCTCTTTTAACAGTTAATGGTAGTAAGAAAACAGCCGTACTTAATGATACTTTTAAGGAGAATAAATTAGAAATATATAGTCGTCAAGAAGATGGTAGCCTTACTGTAGAAAAGCCTGTTTATTCTAATGACGAACCCTTAAGGCTTGAATGTAGACATTTCCTTGATTGCATAGAACATAAAAGGAAACCTACTAGTGATAGCGTCAATGGTTATCAGGTAGTTAAATATGTGGAAACGTGTCAGAACTTTATTCATTAAGGAATTATTGAATAGTAAATTTTTTCAATATCTTTCTAATGGACACTTCGAATATGGTTTTAACACTGCAAAAATAGCTAGAACTATTTTTGTTTTTATTTTTGTATTAAGCTTAACGATTTATCTCAGCAGAAAAGTCGAGGTAAATAAATACCTGATCAAGAAAATCAGCTCAAATAAATCCTATTCGCTCAGGGTAAATATTAATTCCGCAAACGAACAAGAACTCAATAATCTTCCTGGTATTGGTCCAAAATTAGCGAAGAGAATTATCGAGTATAGATTTATTCATGGCAGCCTTGAAAGCCTTGATGAAATTAGAGCAGTTAAAGGACTCGGAGCTAAAAAATTTTCTCAGATTGAAAATTATTTAACAGTTCAACCTTGAGATTCTTGAGTAGATTTTTCATTAAGCTTATTGATACCTTCTTGCCATCCGCTTTTTAGGTCGCTGATAATTTTAACGCAGAAATCCATTTTCTCTTGGCTTTTTTCTATATTAGCTCTCATTAAGTTAGATTTTAAAAACTCATATAGATTAAATAATTGATCTGCAAACTCCTGATTAATATCGTGATTTAATGAGTCTTGAAGATGTTCAATGACGTTAACAGACATTTTCATTTGATGACTAAAGTTCGTCCAATTAGGAACTCTCTCTTCTTTGTTTTTTTCTAGTTCTTTTTTTGCCATTGCTAGCCATTGTAGGCAGCCATTATATAGAATTACTATTAACTGTTCAGGGGACGCACTATCCACCATATTCTTAATAAACCTCTTTTGTTGTGGTGTTACAGTATTTGGATTATTAGTTTGTACTGGTTTTTTATTTAACATTTGCATCCTGCTTTCTCCTAAAGATTGTTACATCTATCTCTATCGGTAACTTTGTTAACTTCTTGAGTTTTTTTTTGAGATTTATCCATTGAGACTAGGTTAGGAAGATTAGCTAAAATTTGATTAAAAAACTGTTGGTTACGAGGAATAAGAATAGAAGATAGTTCTTAATTCTATTCTATTCTATGCCACCAGGATCAGACGAACAACCAATAATAGTAAAGAAGATTATCAAGAAAGGTGGGCATGCAGGCCATCACGGTGGTGCTTGGAAAGTAGCTTACGCAGATTTTGTTACAGCCATGATGTGTATGTTTCTTTTGTTGTGGCTTGTTAACTCAGATCCGAGTACAAAAGCCGCTGTGGCAGAAGCTTTTAAGCAGCCTACTCAGACGGGGCCAATGCAAGGAAATGTATTTGTATTAGGTGGTGCTAAAAATCCAGGTGAGGAAGGGCAATTAGTGGGTGGTGCTAGTTTTTTACAATTTGAAAAACTTAAATTAACTGGTGAGAATAAAGAAAGGGTCAAGCAGATCATTCAATCTGAATTTAAAGAAAGTCTGGAAATGAGCTTGGGTGAGGAAATGCTTGAGAACGTCAATTTTCATACCGTGGATAATGGAATATTAATAGAGATTCAGGAGACTAAGAGCCATGCCTTATTCTCTAGTGGCTCAGCTGTACCTACGGACTATGTGAAAAAAATTGTGGATACTTTAGCTGCTATTTTAAGAAATAATGCAAGTTCAATGTTAGTGGCTGGCCATACAGACTCTAATAATTATGGGGTAGGGTCATATGATAACTGGAATCTTTCTACTGACAGGGCTCAAATAGTACGAAAACGATTAGAGTTTGATGGAATTAGCCCACAGCGGTTTATTAGGGTGGAGGGTTATGCTGATACTCAGCTGAAATTTCCTTCAGATCCGAGTGCTTCCATGAATAGAAGAATAACGCTAACGTTATTACAGGAAGAAGTCTTAATTGAGATGAGAAAGCAGCAGAAGGATTTAGAAACGGTAACTCCTTTAGTGAAAGCTGAGAAAAAGAAAGAGGAAGAGCTGAAGCGTAGTGGCACGAAGCCAGAAGATTTTAAGAAGTATTTAGAAAAAAGTGGTGGTAAGTCTGAGAAGCCTTTAGATTTAGATGATTTAGCTCAAAAGAAACGTAGGCAAGAATATTATGAAAAATATGCAGTAGAGAAATCATCTTCTTCTCATGGTGGTGGTGAAGCTAAAGAAGCTGCTCCAGCAGCCAAGCCTGCTGAAGGTCATGGGGGAGGTCACTAATGGTTCTGCGTACTTTAGATACTTTCTTAAGAAAATCTCTTAAAATCGAGATAGACCTCTTAAGGAGAATTTATAATGCTGATGCACAAAGAGCACAGATATTCATAAACTATCATCATGATCATGTTCGTGAGTGGGTTGAGTGGATTAAAAAGCAGAGTAATGATGTTCAGAACAGAGGTTTTGCAAAGTTAATAGAACATCTTAAAGGACATCCTCGTACTTGGAATAAGATTACTATTGATGTTTTAATAGCGGTTTCTTATTTTAGATATCCAGAATCTATACCGCTTTTAAAGAATTTTATTATTACAGCTCATCGAATGTGTGATAACTACCCGATTTTAGCAGAGGCGTATATATTTGCTATAAAGGGATTGATTCTAAATGATGAGAGTATAGCTAGAGATATTATTGATCAGCAGATTAATGTGGATCGTAATAAAAAAGAGGTCATGTCTCTAATCACTACTGCTATTAGTTTGTTTACCTTGGAGGTAGATATTACTAATATTGTAGTTCATGTGATTGCTTATCCAGAATTGAGTTTTAAAGAGAGAGAAGCTATTATTGTTAGCTTAGGACGTAAATCAGCAGATCAATTAGAAGAAATCTTCTTAAGAAGTGTTGATAAGTTTATTGAGCTAGACAGAAAGGTAGAGAATTTTAGCAAAGATTGCCTTAAGGTTTTTTCTCTTGTTTTGGGTAAAGTCGTTAAATTATTTAATGATGCGAAATTTTCCACCATAGAACAGCTTTGCACGAGTAACCATTTAAATCTTAGTGCGTTTGAAATTATTGGTAATACTTTAGGTGAGAGTCTTATTAGTTTAAATATAGAAAATACTTATAGGTTTTATGCTTTTGCTAATTCTGCTGAGGAGAAAAAGCTGGTACAGAAAGCTCTTGCACAGAGGAACGCACTTACTTATCAAGAATTAATGGTTACACGTGCTCATGATTTGAGAGAAACGTTTCCGTTTGTTAGAAAGCCATTATTTACTGAGAAAAGTTTGGAGAAGATTCGTTTACCAGGAGATCTTGATGAATTCCGCAGTATCGTGTCTCATTCTTTGGCACCACAGATTATCCAAAATGAAAATGGTGATGATGAGCATGGTGGAGGTATTTTGCTTACGGGAGATGCTTTCTGGGAGAAGCTTTATGTTGGTAGGTCTCTTGCTGCTGAAAAAAAATGGAGATTTATTTTTATTGATTATCAGTATTTTCTTGAGGAGCAAGATAATGAGTACTTTGATGAACTGAGAAGGGAGCTTTTGAATAGCCCTCATAACTTAATTTTTATAGAGAATATTCATTTTGCGAAAGAAGATAAAGATCAGATACTTTTTGAAAAGCTAAGAAACTATGCAGCAAAGGTAAATATTTATTACATCGGATCTATTCCTAAAGAGATTTCAGTTAATGATTCTGATGTTAAAGCAGATCTAAGAACTTATTTACCGAGAGATCTATTTCCAGCTATGAGGGATGTTCCTTATTGCACACTTGAAAAGCAAGGTAAAATTTGGGAGAGGTTATTATTTGAACTTGCTGAGAATCGAGCTAAAGAAACAGTCGCAGATTCAGAAGTACTTATTAGTTCATATGATATTTACTCTATAGAGTTTGACGTTTATATTAGAACATACTTTCATATCTGTCTATTGATTTATGGCAAGCTTGTTAGCTTGGAGGATATGCAGAAAATAGGTGTATTCTAGATGGATAATAACACTTTAAACATAATAATAACCATCATAGTGGTCATTGCTTTCATATTCATTTATTTAATGTTGTTTACAAGTTTTTTCCAAAATTTTTCAACCAGTAGGTATGAAAAATCAGTTCTTATAAACAAAAAATATAGTCCAGAAACACTTAGGCTTTTAAAAAAGATCTGTTACCAATTTCGCCACAGGTCCTTTGATGCTTGGTTAGCTTGGTTAAGAATACAAGAAACTGATATACAGAGTTTGGCTTTAAATAAGTTAACACAGCATTTAAATAGTGATGTAGTAGAGTGGGATGAGTCCTTAACTCCTGATATAATAAAGAATTTAACGATTTTCAAGGGTATAAAAAACATATCATTTATTTTTCCTAACGTGCTTCAGAAAATTAAAGAGTCGTCACACACTACTTTAGTGAATCGTTTTTTGTTTTATAAATCTACTTTCGTACCTTTTGTGACTTTGTATCCAAGTTTAGCTTTGGAGTATTTGGAAATGGAGGTTGAGGAGTTAAGAGATTCAGAGGAGCTTGGTTCGTTTGATAAGAAGAAATTTATCATTGATCAGCTCAAGAGGATTAATAATTTTTTTAATGAAGGGAAAATTTATAATCAAACGATTATTGATATTCTCTTGGAGATTATTTGTAATCATGAAGAGGATTCAATGGTTCGTTGGGAGGCTTTTGAGGTTTTAATTGAATTTGAGCCTCTAGAAGTAAACCAGGCTTCACTTAAAATCTTACCTGCGATTATTGATCACAGTGAAACTCTGGATGATATTGTGTCTCAAATTTTTAAAAGTTTGACTAATGATCTAGTGTCTAAAGTTAATAAGCCAGAGATATTTGCTATCTATAAAAATGCAATGCAGAAAAATAATTTAAAGCAGATTATAGTAGCCACTTTTGCTAATTTGCTAATGGGTCTAAATAATATTTTTAATCTTGAACATTTATTTGCTATTCATAAGATAGATGATGAACGTGATCATGAGTTAACTAGCATTTTGTGTAAAAGAAATACTTTAACTGAATCAGAGACAATCTATGTTGAAGAAAAAGTACCTAAATATCTTGATGCAAAGGATTTAATGAAAGCTGAGGGATTGTTTTTAGATGATCTACCAATACCAGTTTTTCAGAAAGATTATTTTGATGCTTTGCTAAAAAAAGTAGGCAGGGTGCCATTTGAAAAAAAAGACACTTCGATTAATCAAAATGTCTATGAGAGTGCTTTACTCAGAGGTTTAAATAAATTCGATAAAATTTATGTTGTGCGTCTTTTTTGTATTTTACGGAATATGGATTTTAAACATATAGATCTTGAAGAGATTGTTAATAGCAATAAAAATGATATGGGGACTGCTTTGGAAAATCGTTTAAAGTATGAACCAGAGGGTACTTTGCTTTATTTAACGGGTGTTGATCATATATATGGGAAGGACCATAATGATGACGAGTATAGGAAAAATATTAAAAAAGTAAAACAGGTATTAAAAGTTTTTTCTCAAAATAAAGATTATTTTTTAGTCGCAGCTTCTGAAGATACTTCATTGATGCAGGAATCAGGTCCAGTTTTTATAGATATCCAAGCTGATAATATTTTTAAAAACATTATAAATTTTCCCTATCCTGGCCAGTATGACATGCTCAAGGTTTTAGAATCTATTCTTAACTTGATGAATAAGAAGCGTATTCGTGATGGTGAAGGTATAGTAAGTCAGATGCTTAAGATCGCTAAAGATAAATCTGTAATTGAAGGTTACTATCTTGCTGGCAGAGTGGTTAAGATGATGCTCATACTGTTTCCAGAGTATGAAAGCTTAGAGCCAGTTTTTAACTTGGAAGAAAAATATGAATTCTTAATTAATGAGGCTAAGAAAAAAGCTTCTGCTCAGCAGAAATCTAAATAACCAAATTCCAAAACACTGTTACCAAGAGCATCCTTAGCGTTTATTTCTAGTTTTCTTTCCGAATCATTTTGTATTAATTTTGCAAAATAGCTTAATTCATCTCCAGGGCTAACTGGTTTTGAAAAACGTGCTTTAAAGCTCTTAACAGCGGCAACTCCAAAAAAATGTACGCCAAGATTAGCTGCTAGAGCCATGGTTGCCATGCCATGTAAGATATAACCACCTAAGCCAGAGTTTTTTCCAAGCGTATCATCCAGGTGAATGGCATTAAAATCGCCACTCGCTCCAGCATATCTTTGTGGCATATATTTATCAATTAAGACATTCATTTGGTATTCTGTTTTAGATGTCTGTAAATATACTGGCTGTGATTCTTCTGCTGGAATTATTTTTTCAATAGGATTAAGCTTAGCTGCAATAGCAGCTAGTTTTAAAGCGAATTTTTCACTTACTGAGAAATCTTTATCATTACCACCACGAACGACGAAGGTCATTTTTTGAGTACAAACGAGTTCCTGGTGCTCGTTATAAGACTCCACTTTGAAAACTACAAAATCATGTCCTTTTTTTGTGAAAATATTTTCAATAAATCCACGGCTAGTAAGGGTATCACCAATTTTAGCGGTTTGATGATAGATGAATTCTTGGTCTCCATGTACTAATTTTTTTAGGTTTAAATTTAAGTCTGGATCATAGAGTACAGCTTCCAGTAAAGCAGAGGCATAAACTACGGGGAAAGTCAGGGGGAGTATTTCGGTATATCGAAATTGTTCACCTTTAGTCGCTCTGATAAATTCTTTAACCTTTTCTCTACCGATTTCGTAGTGGGTTTCAGGATATATTTTACCGATAAACTTAGTATCAATACTCATGATTTAATAATACAGGACATCCCTTTGTTTTATGATTAAATCCTATGGTAGTACAGAGTAAAGAGATAGTAATTTATACATGGGATCATTGCCCTTATTGTCAGAAAGCTTTAGCCTTGCTTAGGGCTAAAGAATTAGAGTTTAAGCAGATTCGCATAGATGGTGATGAAGCCGCTAGAGAGGAGCTTTCTCAAAGAACTAAAGGGAATCGTAAGTCTGTACCGCAAGTTTTTATAGGTGGTGTATCCATTGGTGGCTGTGATGATTTACATGCCCTTGAGGCAAGCGGTGAATTACAGAAGATACTTGCATAATGGTAGAGTCACGAGATTATTCAAGCTTAGCTGAAAGAGCTAGTAGGTATAGAAAACAGAAGTCTTTAGGGCAGTGCTTTTTGATAGATGAGTCTATTCATGAACAAATAGTGCAATCGGCTAGTTTAGATAAAGATTCTGATGTTGTTTTAGAAATAGGTGCTGGTATAGGTTTCCTGACTGAAAGATTAATACCTTTAGCAAAAGAGGTCTACGCTGTTGAATTGGATAGCTCAGCTTGTTTTCATTTAGATCTATTATCAAGATTAAATAAAAATTTTAAATTCTTTAATCAGGATTTTTTACAGTTTAAGCTCCCAGAGCTTATTCCTCATGCTAAGAAAATTAAGATAGTCGCTAATATTCCTTATCAGATTACCACTAAGATAATTTTGCATTTACTCGGTGAAATTGGTTTTCCTAGCGAGAATCAAGCTCAGCTTGATGAAATTTATATTTTAGTACAGAAAGAGTATGCAGAAAGGCTTATAGCGAATCTTGGCACTAAACAGTATTCTGCTTTAACTCATTTTGTGAGTTATTGGGCTGAAACTGAGTATCTATTTACAGTTGAGCCGAAGTGTTTTCAGCCAGCTCCTAAAGTTACCTCAGCCTTTATTAAAATTAAGCTTAGAGATAAGCCTTTGGTGGAGACAGAGAATCCTAAACAGTTAAGAAGGTTTATTAAGGCTATTTTTGCAAATCGCCGTAAGGTGCTTACTAATGCTTTAAAAGCTGCTGGATATACAGAAACTGGTGCATTTAATCAAAACTTGACAGTTTCTAGAAAAGAGCTAAATAGAGTAGAATTAGTAGCAGGAGCAAGGATCTACGGTTCTGACTATACGCTAAATGGATTAACCATCCTTCCTGAGATGCATGGATTCGTAAACCAGGATGTAGTAGGTAAAAAACCAAAAACAGATATTAGGTTAGCAGGAGTTTCCGGTTACCTCAACGGTAAAGGTGGAAAACCAGTTAAGACTTTATTTAATGCCGGTCTGAGCTTAAATACGTCTTATAACAAGATGGAATATGGTTTAGGTTATGATGCTCACATGGCTAAAAAATATGTAGCGCACCAAGCTAATTTAAGGGTTAGAGTT
>RFQS01000002.1 GCA_009924885.1 Pseudomonadota bacterium
CTTGCAAAAATTCCATCTCTCTTGATAAACTTCTCTCTGAAATCTAATTAACAATTTGCTTGAATTATTAAAAATTTAACTTCAGATCTGAATTCAGGTGATAAAACCCTTGTGCAAATCAATAAGGACAAACACAGCTTATTCGTAGATGGCGTGCAGGTGAGCTTTCGTAACTCCAAAGGTGAAGTAGAATCTAAGCGTCTGCGCGTGTTTGATTTTGATAAGACACTTGAGAATGAATTCCTTGCTGTGCGTCAATTTGAAGTCGTTGGAGAACTATATAATCGTCGCCCTGATGTAATTGGATTTGTGAATGGCATTCCGCTTGTGTTTTTTGAATTGAAAGCCCATCACACTGATCTTGCCCTTGCTTACAATGATAATCTCTGTGATTACAAAGACACTATCCCTAGTATTTTCCATTGCAATGGGTTTATCATCCTGAGCAATGGTACTGATGCCAAGCTAGGAACTATCACCAGCCCATATAAGTTTTTCCTCGACTGGAAGCGTATTGAAGAAGAGGAAGAAGGCTTAGTGAGCTTAGACACTATGCTGCGTGGTACATGCGACCCTGCAAGGTTCATGGATTTATTCGAAAATTTTCTACTGTTTGATGGTGAAGGTGGAGATATGGTGAAAATCATAGCTAAAAATCACCAATTCATTGGAGTGAATAAGATAGTAGCGCAAGCTCGTAGTATAGAGGAATTAAAAGGAAAGCTAGGTGTATTCTGGCATACTCAAGGCTCGGGTAAGTCTTATTCTATGGTGTTCCTTTGCCAGAAAATCCATCGTAAATTTGGTGGCTCTTATACCTTCTTGATCGTACTTGACCGCACAGAGCTTGAAAACCAGATTTATGAGACCTTCACTGGATGTGGTGCTGTGAAAGAAAAAGAAATTCGGGCGAAAAGCCGCGATGATCTGCGCCGTTTATTATCCGAGAATCATCGTTATGTGTTTACGCTCATTCATAAGTTCTCTATTGATCCTAAAACAGAAAGCGAATATCCACTTATTACTGACCGTAGTAATATCATTATCATTTCAGATGAGGCTCACCGAACGCAGGGTGGAAAATTTGCTCAAAATATGCGATTTCATGGCATCCCTAATGCTTCCTATTTAGGCTTCACTGGAACACCGATCATTAAAGAAGAGCTAGAACTTACGAAGAATATCTTCGGCGAATATGTATCTGTTTATGATTTTAAACGAGCGATTGAGGATGGGGCAACGTTACCGCTACGCTACCTGAACCGTGGAGAAAAGCTGAATATTGAGAATCCACAGCTTGATGAACGCATGGCAGAAATTATTGAGAATGAAGATCTTGATGACGACCAGCGTGCCAAGCTTAAACGCGAATTTGCACGAGACTACCCTATCCTGACATCTGAGGCACGGCTGGATGCGATTGCTAAAGATTTGGTATGGCATTTCAATGAACGTGGCTATCAAGGCAAAGCTATGTTCGTCGCACTGGATAAGCCGACCGCTGTGCGTATATATGATCTAATGATGAAACATTGGCCGCAATATGTTGCAGAGCTAAAAGAGCGCATTGAACAATGCCAAGACCAGCAAGAAGCAATGAAACTCCAGCATCATCTAAAACGAGTCGAAGAGACCGAAGTCTGCGTAGTAGTAAGTAGTGAGCAGAACGAGATAGCTAAATTTCGTGCTATGGGCTTGGAGATTGAATCACATCGTAAGAAAATGGTTGAACGTGATTTAGAGAAGGAATTCAAAGATGATGAAAATTCATTTCGCTTTGCCATTGTTTGTGCGATGTGGATTACTGGCTTTGATGCACCGTGTGTCTCGACAGTGTATCTTGATAAGCCAATCAAAGGTCATACGCTGATGCAAACGATTGCCCGTGCAAACCGAGTTTATGATGACGAAAAAGAGAACGGCTTGATTGTCGATTACGGTAACGTATATCGCAGGTTAGAAGAAGCTTATGCGATCTATGGTGAAGGGGAAAATAAAGGCGGAAAGAATACAGGTAGAGATGATGGCGAAACACATGTAAGTCCAGCCGAACGTTTAGAAGGGCTTACCGTAGAATTAGCGGTATCTATTGGACTTGTTAGGCAGTGTTTGCTGGATTTGGAATTTGAATTAGACGGACTGATTAATGCGAAAAGCCCGATGGAGAAGCTAGCGCTGATAAAAAAAGCTATGAACTGTGTCTGTCTTAATGAAAAAACACGCACAGAGTTTGAATTCAAGGCACGGGATGTCTTCCGTAAGTACAAAGCCCTTTATCCAGAGGAACAGATTAAACCTTTCATTAAAGAGCATAATGCTATTGAAGCTATCTATGAGCAACTGAATCAGAAAGTCAAAGGAGCTGATATTACTGCTGTGATCCGCCGTCTTCAACAAGAAGTAGATATGAGTATTACCGTGGAAGGCTCATCTGGCAGTGATGATGATTACATAGATTTGAGTAAGCTTGACTTTGGGAAGTTACGTCAAGCTTTCCAAAAATCAGATAACAAAAATCTAGTGGTGTTTGACCTTCAGGAAGCGATTGATCGTAAGCTAGAAAAGATGGTACAGCAAAACCCGCTACGCCTTGAGTTTTATGAAAAGTACAAAAAAATTATTGATGATTACAATAGCGGCAAAGATTCACATACAGTTGAGAAGGCTTTTGATGATTTGCAAGACTTTATGCAGGAACTTTCAGAAGAAGAATCTCGTGCTCTTGCCGAAGGACTAGATGAGGAAACACTTGCCATCTTTGATTTGCTTCGCAAACCTGAACTTTCTAAGCAAGAGAAAGAAACCGTTAAGGAGGTGGCGATCAAAACCCTGTCAACGCTCAAAGAAGAAAAATTGAAGATTGAACGCTGGAGAGAGAGTACGCAGGTAACAGCTCAAGTAAAAACGATAATCTTTGATAACCTGCAATGGTTGCCGCAAAGACTTTATGATGACAATGAGGTGAATGAGCGTACAGACCTTGTTTACCAGCATGTTTACAGCATGTATTCGACTTATGGACTTAATATTATGAGGCGTGCAGCATGAGTATGCAAACAGAGCTAGATATCTTGGTTGACTGCCTACGTATTTCTGGATTTCGTGGAATCAAGAACCTTGAAATTACATTTGCACCAATGACAGTTCTTATTGGTCTAAACAACTCTGGAAAAACTACGGTCTTGAAAGCAATGGGATTAGCTTTGGGTGATTACAGTCGTTATGTGACAGAAGAAGATTTTCATCTCAATACTGATGAGCACGGTAATGAAACTAAGGTGAGCGAAATTATCGTGGATACTCGTTTTTAGGGGAAGCTCTCACAGAGAGAATCATAAGCACATGCACCCACCCCGGAGGAACGTAAAAAAACGATTTCAGAGTATCGTTTTTTACCAATGGATTCTCCCTTCACCACCCTGCAAAAGAGAGGGAAATATTGAATCTCGCCAGAGATTCAAACAAAAAGGATTAACCCTCGGGTTCGAATCCCACTATATTATATTTCCAGAAAATAAATGGCAAAGAGGGAGGGTTTAGGGGAAGCTCACACAAAGCGGATCATAAGCTCATCGCACACACCCCGGAGGAACGTAAAAAAACGATTTCAGAGTATCGTTTTTTTACCAATGGATTCTCCCTTCACCACCCTGCATAAACGAAAAGACCCCTAAGATTTCTTAGGGGTCTTTTCGTTTATTTACTGGCGGAGAGGGAGGGATTCGAACCCTCGGTACAGATTTAAGTCCGTACAACTTCTTAGCAGGAAGCCGCTTTCAGCCGCTCAGCCACCTCTCCAAAGAAAATCAGAAAATCACTATAAAAAGTGTATCTCTGCCTTTCAAGCTTAAAAAATAATAGCAGATAGTTCGGGTATAATGCCATCATGGTAGAAATAAAGCTCACAGACGACCAAGAAATGTTTCGCAAAATGATTAGCGACATTGCGAAGAAAGAATTTTCAGAACGTGCAAAAGAAATAGATAAAACTCATCGTTTCCCTCATGAAAATGTCGAAATCCTTAGAGACTGCGGTGTTATGGGGCTCACTATACCTGAAGAATGGGGCGGGGCGGGCATGGACTATACCTGCTACTCTATAGCCGTTGAAGAAATATCTAAGATCTGTGCTAGCACTGGAACTATCTTCTCTGCACATTTATCTTTGTGTACTGTTCCTATAGAGCATTTCGGCAATGATGAACAAAAAGAGAAATTTTTAAGACCTTTAGCTACTGGTGTAAAATTAGGGGCTTTTGCTCTGTCTGAGCCAGGTAATGGCTCTGATGCCGCAGGTATGCATACTCATGCTGTAGAGGATGGCGATTTTTACGTTCTAAATGGTTCTAAAGCTTGGATAACTAATGGCGCTGTAGCGGATACTTACCTTGTTTTAGCTCAGACTAACTATGAATTAAAGCATAAGGGTGTAACTGCCTTTATTATCGAAAAAGGTGCTGAAGGTATGAGCTTCGGTAAGCCTGAAGATAAATTAGGTATTAGGGCTAGCTCTACGACGCAGATTCACTTTGATAACTGTAAGGTTCCGAAGTCACAGATTTTAGGGAAAATCGGTGATGGTTTTAAAATAGCGATGATGACTTTAGATGTAGGCAGAATCGGCATGGCTTCACAGGCTATCGGTATAGCTAAAGCAGCTTTCGAAGATTCTATTAAATATGCTCAGCAGCGTGAAACTTTCGGGCAGAAAATTTCCGAATTTCAGGCTATACAATTTAAGCTTGCAGACATGATGGTAGATATAGAAGCAGCTCGCCTGCTCACTTACCAAGCGATTTCCAAGCATGATAGAGGTGAAAAATTCACTCGTGAATCGGCAAGTGCAAAACTTTTCGCTTCAGAGAGCGCAATGAAGCATACAGTCGAAGCTGTTCAAATTCATGGCGGTTACGGTTATACTACAGAGTATAATGTTGAACGCTATATGCGTGATGCTAAAATCACTGAAATCTATGAAGGAACTTCAGAGATACAACGCATCGTTATAGCGAAGGAACTGCTCAAAGAATATGGTTTATAACGCCCCAGCTGATACTAATACTGCAAAGCGCCATGGAATTATTTACAATTCAGAAAAAAGTATAGGCGGCATACACTATTACAACCCTGATGATGTCGAAGCTCAGGATAAAACCAATAAAAAAGTTCGCTTTAGTGTAGAAAAAAATAAAAACTCTAAGACTGAAACCCCTGTTTTAATAATAGATTCTGATCCATTAAAGCCCGAAAGCACTGTATCGAAATACGGAAAGAAAGAAGAAGCCCCTAAATCTTGGAGAGAACTTCGAGAGGAAAAGAAAGAGAAGGAACGCTTACTTAAAGAGCAGAAAGCCTTAGAAAAAGCCCAAAAAGAACAAGAAAAGGATGAAATCGCTCAAGAAAAGAATGCTTATGTCGTAAATATCGCTGGTACTGAAGTTAATTTCATGGAACAGAATATTCGTAAACCCAATTTATCCTTGCAGGATAAAATCTGGCTAGATAAAGCACAGTATTATTTCGTAAATGCGAAGGAAAATGGAATTAGAGTAGGCAGTGCACCTGGATATACTACCTATGAAATACTTGAAGCTCTCTGGGCGACCGCCGCGCAGTATAATATAAACCCAAAACGCTTTTTAGTACAGCTTTACACTGAATCTCGCTTTAATCCTAAAACGGTTGGACAAGCTGGGGAAAGGGGCATCGGTCAATTTAAAGAATCTACAGCTAAATCAATGGGCTTTAACTGGGAGTTAATTAAAGGTGGCGATGCGACTTATCCATATCAAGCCATGGCTGCTGCACGTTACGTGCAGATGGTAGGCGAATCTGCCTATAACAGTGTAGGAACGGTTGGGCATAGGTATTCTTCTAAAATAAATCGTCGTTTACAACAAATTAATGACACAGAAATTCCAAATAATCCAAGTTAGCCCCCTGCTTACTTCGCAAGAGTCCCACGATAGACTTAATTCTGATCAAGAATTTTTTCGAGCCACTCAAATTTACAAGGCTTAGACCTATTTCTATCTATGCAGGCACAGGTTATTTTCGCAGAAAGTATTAATTCTGCTTGAGAAAAATCTCTCATTTTTAACTTTTCAAGAATCTCTAAGTCCTTAAACCTAAATATCTTCTGAGCAAAAATATACCTCAAACGCCCTTCCCTAGAAAATTCCAAGTGAACAGTAAATTTATCACTAGGCTGAAGTGGCTTAATAAAATCCACTTCAGCCTTTGCGACCACTAGATCCAAGCCCATATCATGCGCTAGCTTAAAGTCTATACCATAACTCTGCAAGAATTCATGACGGGATTGTTCTAAATAATGGAAATAATTAGCATTATTTACTATCCCTTGAAGATCACATTCATAATCCCTTACTTTAAACTCACTCAAATGACTGATCTCTATCATCATACTTAACCTCATCTTAAACCAATTCTGATACTTTGCTAACAGTTGTAATAGCTTTTAAATACTGCGACGTAAGTCGCTAGTGTTTCGAACTCTTATGACTAGGCGTGTTAAGGAGGTCGATTTCATGGATATAGACAACAAACTTTATGGTGCTGTTGGCTTAGGCGTTAAAGTAGAGGATGAAGCAGATTCTGCTATTGCTAACTTCATCGCATCTAACGCAGTGTTAAAAACTGAAACTGGCGTAGTTGAGCTGTTTAAGGAAATTCCCGTAGCAGATCAAATTAAGCAGAATAAAGTTAAACATGAGCATTCTGTAAGATTATTTACAGAAGCTAAAGGCGAATTAGTTGAAGATGACACTTCAATTAAAGTTGAAAGTCCCAGTGTAACCTTAAGAAAGCATCAGGTTCAGCAACAAATCCTAAATAATACAATTGAAGTAGCCGATGATCTAGACATTGATGATGATCTAGATGTCGCTGATTCATTTGAAGCATCTTTTGGTGATTTAAGTGGCTTTGCTGCAGCTGAAGGTTTCTTCGATAATATTGATAAGAGCTTTGATTTTGGCGAAGATGAAAGAGCTATCGGTATAAACTATGCGAAGGGCGATGATTTGACGGGGGTAAATTCTCTAGTAATAGATGATTTAACTAACGCAAGTAATCCATTCATGGCACTTAAGGGAATCAGCAGACTCGGTTTCATTACCGAAGATTTAAAGAAAATGCAAAATGACAGATTACTTGGCGTTTAATTAGAGGTTTCCAGTAAAACAAGAGGATTTAATTAGCCTCTAAGTAGTGCTGTAGCACCTGATTTAATAAGTCTTTGAGCGAGTAATCTGCCTAACTGAGGGGTCAGTTCAGAATCAAATATAGAAAGCCTGTCTTTTATGGTTTTAGTTCCGTCTAATGATGAAACTGAGAAATGAAAGCAGGTTTTTTTATTTTCTAATTCCGAATATATGCCGATAGGTACCTGACAGCCTCCCTCTAATTCATTTAAAAAATTTCTCTCTATCTGTAAAATCATTTCCTGCTTAGGATTTACCAAAGGCTCTATCAGCTTTTCTATATCCTTGCGGGATTCAAGAAATTCTATAGCTAACGCCCCTTGAGCGACTGCGGGCATAATCTCTTTTGGGTTTAAGAATACTGATATTCGATGAGAAAAGCTTTCATCTACTGTCATAAGGCGTTTAATACCAGCTGCTGCTAAGACTATTGCATCCATAGAATTATTAGGGTCGTCTAATTTACGAAACCGCGTATTTAAATTTCCACGAATATCAATAAAATTTAATTTAGGATAATAACTTTTAAGCAGAGCGATACGTCTTAAACTTGAAGTCGCAACGACATTCAATTTCTCAATAAGCTGTGAAGTTAAATCATTATCATTATTTAAACTTTCTTGATACTGCTCACAATCTTCAATTTCTGCGTTTGCGGACGCATATTCAGGATGATTTTGACTTAAACATATAACATCTCGCACATCCTCTCTTTCTAAAATCGAACTAATTCTAAGCCCGTCTGGGAGCTTAGTTGGCATATCTTTCATGCTGTGAACAGCTATATCCACGCTAGCTTCAAGTAATTCATGCTCTAATTCTTTAACGAAAAGCCCCTTATCACCAATCTTAGAGAGAGCTACATCAAGAATCTTATCTCCTTGAGTTTTAATTTTTACAATCTCACAATGAAGATTCGGATATATTTCCTCTAGCCTAGTTTTAACCATCTGGCTCTGCAATAGTGCAAGCTGGCTATCCCTAGAGCCAATTTTAATAAGCTGGGGCATGCTAAAATTTTAGCCTAGAAATGACTCTTAAAGTTTTAGTTACAGATAAACTTGATAGCTCAGGTTTAGATATTTTAAAATCCAGCTGCGAGCTAGATTACAAGCCTGGTACTACTCACGAAGAATTAAAATCCTGCATCAAGAATTACGATGCCCTGTTAATCAGGTCAGAGACTAGAGTTACTAAAGAAATTTTAGAGCATGCTGTGAATTTAAAAATAATCGGCAGAGCTGGTGTCGGCGTAGATAATATAGATATCCCTTCTGCGACAGAGAAAGGTGTCATAGTAGTTAATTCCCCTGAAGGTAATACCGTATCAGCAGCAGAGCATACCATTGCCCTATTAATGGCTTTAATGCGTAAAATCGCTCCAGCAGATGCTTCTGTCAAACAAAAAAAATGGGAAAGATCTAAATTCGTCGGTAATGAACTTAACTCTCGTACTCTAGGGATTATCGGACTCGGTAAAATTGGGCAACGTGTCGGGAAAGTCGCTTTAGCACTCGGGATGAAAGTCCTAGGTTATGACCCTTATGTTTCTAAAGAAAAGGCTGAGGATCTAGGTTTCACTAAAATGGAATTAAACGATATTTATAAACATGCAGATGTAATAACCCTTCATGTTCCTAAAACTCCTGAAACCCAGAATATGATTAATAGTCAGACGATAGAAACCATGAAAGATGGTGTCTTTATCGTTAACTGCGCGCGCGGCGGCTTAATTAATGAAGCTGATTTAGCTAGTGCTATTCACTCTGGTAAAGTCGGTGGTGCTGCGATTGACGTATTTGTAGAAGAACCTTTAAAAGAATCTCCGCTACAGGATTGTGGCGACAAAGTAGTACTTACTCCGCATCTTGGCGCTAGCACTAAAGAAGCACAAATAAATGTAGCCTTAGATGTGGCAGAACAAATCAGGGACGTACTTTCTGGTGGCGTAGCTAGATCTGCGGTTAATTTACCTGGTCTCAAGCCCGAGCTTTTAAAAGCTATTAAACACTACTTACCTTTAGCTGAGCATATGGGAGCAGTTATAGCTCAATTATCTTCTGGCTGTATTAAACAGATAGATATAGAAGCATTAGGGCAGCTCGCTGATAAAAATATCGAAGGTCTTAAACTTGCGATTTTAAAAGGTATTCTTTCACAGAACGTCGATGGGGTCAGCTTCGTTAACGCACCTATGATCGCAAAAGATCGTGGCATAAAAGTTTCAGAGATGAAATCTGACGACTCAGGAGCTTACATCGATAAACTTCGCATCACTTTACATACAGAAACGGGTCTAAAAGCTATAGCTGGAACAGTTCTTCAAGGAAATATACCTACTATCATTGAGATAGATTCATTCCCTGTAAATATTAAACCAGACTCCCACTCTATAGTTACCTTTCATAAAGATGAACCAGGGAAAGTTGCTCAAATATCAAAAATACTTTGGGATGCAAATATTAACATCAGCTCTTTAAATCTTGGTCGTAAAGATGATACAGCATCTGCCGTTATGGTTATAAATGTAGATTCCGAGATCTCCAACGATATCCTAAAAGCAGTCACTGAGATACAAGGCATTAATACCGCTAAATATGTTCGTTTAAAAGGAATCTAGGGCTTTTGTCTGAGGGGATTTTAAAAAGAATTACTAATTTTGCAACTCGTAAAGAGTTAGAAGATCATCTAGTAACCGAGCTTCTTGCAGATATCGCTCAACCCGGGCTTCTGCTTCTGCCAGTAGGAGCGACTTATGAAGAAGGCATTTACAGTAAGCTTAATGAAGAACTCTACGCTAAAGATGATTTAATTCACCCGAAGCTTGTTGTTTCACACCTAGATGAATTAATTTTAGAGACTTCAGCAGTAGAAGAAGATTCTAGTCTTATAAAAAAACCCACACTATTTTCAGAGATCTTAAAAAACAGCTTACCAAATCTAGTAGATAAGCTAGGTGATAGATTTTATTCAATAGACCCCAATCACCCAGAAGATTTCGAGAGATTTATTCATCAACGCGGTGGAGCTAGAGTAATATATCTTGGGCTAGGAGCAGACCCTAGCACTGCGCATGTCGCCTTTATCGGAGAAGACTATATTAATAGAGAGATCAGCACAGTAGAACTCGCTGAATTAAGCTCAAGCAAGCTAGGAGTCAGACAAGCTGTCACTATTGGCACCGACGTATTTAAGACCCCTAGCTTAACTAAAATAGTAATAACCATAATCGGTGAAGAAAAAACTGAAGCTTTCAAAGCTGCGATGGAGAATCCCGATACCGGATTAGGCTATCTGCTAAGTAATCATTTAGAAAATTTACATATATTCTGTGATCATCTCTTCGCCCAAGGCTTGAAGAAGCTTGGAATCATGCTTTAGAGAGGCGGGCGAAAACGCAGAAAATGGAGTTGTGCATATCTCGTTAGAGACCGCTGCACAACGTGCAAGTTCAAGGCTGAGGAGGACGAATGACCGCAGTGCACTAGGTGTGCATGAGGATCATGAGGACGACGAAAACGCAGAAATTGGAGTTGTGCAGCGGTCTCTTTAGATAGAAAGGACTTTTACGAAAACTTTCTCAGAACCTGGCGTATTAGAAGCTACCTCGAATTCTAAAATATTACTTTTAGAAGGATCATAAGCACCTTGAACGAATTTAAACGTAGACGGAAAGCTAGGAATAAAGCTACCATTCATAAGCAAAATCACTCTGTGACCCTGTTTCAAATTACTAGCAGTAAAGTTGGCATTAGAAGTAAGTGTCTTTAAAAACACACTGTGAAAAGCATCAAAGCTCAAATCATTAGAACCTAAAGACTGATTTACAGAGCTGTAACTAAGAGCATAATTATCAATCAACTGTTTCATTACTCGTCCCTGATTTGCGCTTAAAGCTTTATCAATATTAGTCGAAGTAAAATTATTAACTATATCAGCAGTTTTAGAAATACGATTATTCAGTTCTGTAAGTAAATTATTAACTTCAGAGATTTCATAGTTCGGTAATACTGCATTCGAGAACAATCCTGTAGTAAATTTACTAGCATCTACCCCAGAGATATCTAAGCCCGTAACACTATTATTAGTAATATCTTCTGGAAGTATAGTTCCATTAACGACTTTAGCGGTAGTTACAGTGCCGACACCTAAATTAATATCAGCAAGAGTAAGGAGAGTACCATTTTTATTCGGTAAAGTAAGATTAGAATCAGCTTGTGATCTGAATATTACATTATCAGCACCTTGGAGAAATAATGACTTACTTGGATTAACGTTCCTGAGCCTGAAAGCACCTAAGTTAGCAGGTAATCGAGCTACATCTAAAACACCGCTATTAAGGTTAGTCGCATTGGTGTAAAAAGCTGCTGGCTGCCCAGCAAGTTTATCCGTATCTGGAATAGTCGCCACAAAAGGTGGAGGAACTGGAGAAAGGGTCGGAGTAATAGTAGCTTTAAGAGGGTCTCTAACGACAAAATACCTAACTCCATTTAAGGTGAAATATAATTCTGTTCCATCAAATTCAAAAGAACCGTTGACCAGTGGACTAGCTAAGGCTTGGGAAGCTAAATTCAGGGGAGCCAGTCCAGTCGTGGTTTTTATATCCAATCTAGCTTGAGGATCATCATTTATGATACCTATATTTCCAGCATTATCTAAACTGATAACAGGGAAATTACTATCAAAACCAATCTCCAATTGATTATTCGCTTCATCCATGTCAAGGATAGCTCTTTCACCACTTTCTAAAAGATTCACAACTTCAACATTCAGAACTTCAACAAAATTATTTAAACTAGAATTCGGCACTGGTACGCCACCCGTATTTAAAGCACCATTTTTCACGACATTTTTAATTTCTCTACGACCAAGAGAACTAACCAAAGGAACTTCTACGGTATAAGTGTTATCCGTATTTTTTACGACATAAGTATCTCTAGCTTTTTGATCTCTATTCGTTTCAAAAAAAACTTTATTAAAAAACAATCGCTGAATATTACAATCAGTAATAGTCGCATCAGGACAAGAAAAATCAATAGAAGCATTTTTATTTAAATTATTTTTAGCGACGAAAAATCCAGAACCAGAAACATTTAATCTAAAAGTAGTTAAAAGCTGACCTGCACTATTATGTAAGCCTACATAAAGCTGCTTATTACCTTGAAAAGGTCTAACTTTAATGCCTGTCTTTAAAGTTTTTTCTTTAAATCTCTGTTTAGGAAAAAGAACATTAGTAACAGAAAGAACATTGTTCAGACCATTTACTTGCTCATAAGCTATGAGTTTAAAAGTCTTAGAAAAATTAGCATCAACATCAACATCAACATCTACATCTCTTGCATCAAGCTGCAAGTTAATCGTCTCATTTTCACGTGAATAATCTTTAATAGTATCCTTATCCTCGACAGATAAAGAGAGATTACAGTTACCACTAATACAAGATGTTTTTATAAAATCTGCTGAACAAGGCTGTGTGTTAAGTAAAAATACCGAACAAAAATAAAGAATAGCTAATACTTGGAACAAACTCTTCGAGACAGATTTCTGAGTCAACATAATAATAGGTATAACACCTAGCGCTATGAAAAATAAACACTAATTTCTTAACCTTGAAGTATTTCTTTAGAAAATTAATAAAACTTTGGAACTTTTAAAGCCTCAGAATCAATTACTTCGCTTAATTACAAAATCGGCAAGCTCGACTAAAGAATTTTTATATTTAGACTCTGGTAAAAAACTTAAACCCTTAACTGCTTCCTTAACATATTCGATAGCTTTTTCATAACTTCTCTCAATACCAGCAGTCTCTTCAATGATACGAATAGAATCATCTATAGTCTTCTGAATTTTCAGATTATCCTTTTCGCTCGGTATTTGTTGAATACGCTCTTTCATATAGGCACATTTATCGGGATTAATCTGTTTAAGAGTTTCAAAAGCAAAAAGTAAAGGTAGATTAATCTGTCCTTCACGAATATCTGCACCAGCAGGCTTTCCTAATGATTCTTCATCTGAAGTGAAATCTAAGATATCGTCAATAATCTGAAAAGCCATACCTATAAACTTTCCATAATTAGCAATAGCTCTTTTCTCCGTATCAGTCAAAGGAAATAACTCTGTTAAAGCAAAAGTGCAGGCTTCAAAGAGAGAAGCGGTCTTGTTATAGGTTTTTAAATAATAATAATCAAAACTTATATCAGCATTATATTTCTGTTCTACCTGTCTAATTTCTCCTGAACAGAGATTTTCTAAAACAGAAGCAAAAATCTCAACGACCTTATTAATATCGATTCTAGCGAGGTTCACTGCCGCTCTGGCGAACATAAAGTCACCACTGATGACGGTAATAGCATTGCTCCATTTACTATTGGTCGTAGGAGCACCACGCCTCACTAAAGAATTATCGATAATATCGTCATGCACAAGACTTGCGGTGTGAATAAGTTCCGCAATTTCAGCGATAAGAAAAAGCTTCGCCTCCGCTTCAGGGTAAATCGCATTACGAGTTTCAGCTAAAGCTCTAAACATCAAAAAACTCAGAGCAGGTCTAAGTCGCTTACCTCCAGCAGCAAATATATTCTGCAAAATACTACAAAGCGAATGAGAATCTGGGCTAATCTGATTCATTAGCCTATCGTTTAACTGCTCAATATCTTTTTCAATAGGGTTAAAAATACCCTCAAGAGTCTTCACTAATGCCCATAATATCACCTTTACAGGTAATATTTAATCAAGAGTACGCTTAAATTCCTTATCAATGCAGAACCTAGATTTATACTACATGAAACAAGTTATTGATTTAGCAAAAACTTTATCTATTAACTCTAAAGACATTCCAGTAGCTGCTCTTATTGTAGATGACAACAATAAAATTATCGGAGAAGGTATAAATACTCGTGAAAAAGAATGTTCAGTACTTGGACACGCTGAAATTAATGCCATAAAAGAAGCGAATAAGACTTTAGAATCATGGAATTTATCCAAATGTCGCATTTATGTGAATTTAGAACCCTGTGCAATGTGCGCTGGAGCTATCTTACAAAGCCATCTCAGCGAAGTCATCTTCGCCGCCTATGACATAAAATCTGGAGCGCTCGGCTCACGTTACAACATTGTTACCAAGAACCTTATAGTAAGAGGCGGAGTCATGGAGATAGAAGCACAAGAAATTTTAGGAAATTTTTTTAAAAAGCTGAGAGAATGAAGTTTCGGGTCATGAAAAAAGTCCATATATTCTATAACCCTCTTAAACCAGAAGCCCAGCAAACAGCTACTGAGCTTAATGAAATTTTCAAACGAAATAATATAAACAGTAAATTCGCAGAGACTGAGAAAAGTTCAGAAGACTGGCTAGAAGTGGACAATGATACAGACATGCTTATAGTCCTTGGTGGTGATGGCACCTTTCTTAAAGCTGCGCCTCAGGTCTTATCAAGATCTATTCCGATTTTAGGAGTTAATTTTGGTCATCTCGGCTTCCTCTCTGAATTCGGTGATATGCCGATGCAAGAGCTTACAGATATTATTCTTAGCAATGATTATATTATCGAAGAACGCAGTACTTTATCAGCCTACATAGAAGATAGAAATGAATATTATTATGCAATTAACGATATTACTTTAAATCGCTCACACTACACTAATTTACTGCATACCGATATCTACATCGGAGACGATCTACTACATTCGCTCAGAGCAGATGGTTTAATTATTTCGACACCAACTGGATCTACTGCCTATGCCATCAGTGCAGGTGGAGCGGTTATGGACCCCAATATTAGTGCTTTTCAGATAGTACCGATAGCACCTCATTCCCTAAACAGCAGACCACATGTAGTTTCAGATTCATCAATTATTAAATTAGAAAGCCAAGACTATATGAATTTCTTTTTACATGCAGATGGCCGGGACTTAGTAGAGCTTAAGGCTAAATCTAGAGTTATAGTGAAAAAATCACCTTACACCCTGAAATTAGTAAAACTAAATATCAAAGGAAGAAGCTTCTACAGCACTTTAAGAGAGAAACTGCAATGGGGATCACTCAGTCCTAAAATAGAGTTGTGCAGCGATCTTAAAAAAGGGGATAATAGTAATTATGATTAAAACATATATTAAAGGTTTTATATTTGGATTTGCAATACTGTTTATTCTACTTAAGTTATCAGAGAAACGTAATTCCAATTAGGGGCGTGTAGCGGAACTCCAATTTCTGCGTTTTCGTCGTCCTCATGATCCTCAGCCTTGAACTTGTTCGTTCAGCTACACGCCCATTAAGGACTATTACCGATCTCCAGTTCTCACATTAACAATCAAACTTTCTAAAGCCTTTATTAATAAGGAGTTAGCTTTAGGAGCTCTAGTCATCAGAAAATTCTGAACACCCTGCTTTTCAGCGAGTTCTTTATATTCAATATTAATTTCATGTAAAGTCTCGATATGATCTCCCACAAAACTAATCGGAACTACTATAAGATTTTTTTCACCACGTTCTGCAAGCTCAACAATAGTATGTTCAGTATTAGGCTCTAACCACTTTACTGGTCCAACTTTACTCTGGTAGCTGATTTTATGCCTAATCATTTTCAATTTCTCATGCTGCATAATTAACGCAACCGAAGCCTTAATCTGCTCCTCATAAGGATCTCCTCGTTCAACATATTTTTCAGGTAGCCCATGAGCTGAAAAAAGGATTAGAATATCTTCTCTTAAAGCTTTCTCCTCTGATTCACCTTTATCTACGATAATCTCAGCAAGGAGCAAAGATAGCTTATCTAATATCCTCTGCTGCATTAGCTGAATATAATAAGGGTTATCAAACCAGCTTTCAATATAAGTTACTCTAAGATTATTCGTTAATCCTGCTTTATCAAAAAGATCTTTACACTCGTAGAGGCTAGAACCCGTCGTCGCTTCAGAATACTGCGGATATAAAGGAATTACGACTAAGTCTTTAATATCATCCTCTTCCATTACTGGGATTACATCACGCAAGAATGGTGGTGAATAACGCATAGCATAATAGACTTTAATATCAGTACCCAAAGTCTTTTTAAGACTTTTCTCTAAAGCCTTAGCTTGACATTCTGTTTCAAAACGAATCGGGGAACCGCCTCCAATTTCATCATATAGAACTGAAACTTTAGGAGCTCTTCTTGATGAAATAAATCTAGCAAGAGTACTTTGAAACGGCTTTATAAAAGGTGGTAGTTGAATAATAAAAGGGTCATTAAAAAGATTATAGAGAAAAGATTCTACATCTTTTAAAGTCTCTGGACCTCCCATCTGTAAAAGTAGAACTGCTTTACTCACTAGTAAAATTTTAGCCTAATTTGACTTGTGAATATATTTTCATTTATGCTTGTTTTGCTATGGTGAAATCTGAAATTATAAAAACAATGGAGGCCGTAGCCCTTAAAGCTAGTGAGATTCAACTAGACTATTTTCTAAAATTCGACAAACTCAAGCCAGAAGAAAAAAGCTATCAGGATTATGTCACTATCGCAGATAAAGAATCTGAAGAAATGATTATCCAAGGACTACAAAAGGCATTTCCAGATTATGGTTTTATTGGAGAAGAATCTGGGATTATTAAGCCTGAAGCGAAAAAAAAGTTTATTATTGATCCACTAGATGGCACTATTAATTTTATGAAAGGGCTACCTTTTTTCTGCATCTCTATTGCTTTAGCAGACTTTAATGAAAGATCAGAGCTTGAAGATATAGATCAAATAGAAGCAGCTTTAATCTATGCTCCATTTTTTAAAGAATTATTTTATGCAGAAAAAGGTCAAGGAACCTTCTTTGGGAAACAGCCCGTAATATACAATCCTGCGATAAATAAAATAGTCTGTAGCATTGGTAATAAAAACTTGAACCATGATTTACTTAAAGAAGATATTCGTCAAACAATTCAGAGCATTGCTCACAGGCGATTCTTCGGTGCAGCGGCACTAGAATTAGCTTATGTTGCAATACAGAGGATAGATAGCTTTATGCACTGCTCACTTAATGTCTGGGATATGGCAGCCGCAGCACTAATCTTAAAAGAAGCTGGTGCTAGAGTCGAAGATCTCGACGGGGGTACTGAAATTTTCAAGACAAGAAACATAATCGCCTATTAAGAGGCCGCCATTATAAACTCGGCACTTGAGCTAAATAATCCATCTGCCAAATATTTCTCTGTTTTTCGACACTCAAATTACCACCTGAAATCATGACTAGTACAGTCTTTTTGCCTTTTTCACCTTTAAGCCATTTAACAGCACTCGCCATCGCTAAAGCAGAACACGGCTCTATAGTTGCTTTGAGTAAATGAGTTAACCACTGTGTCCAATAAATAATCTCTTCTTCAGAAGATGTAATCAAGCCTTCACACTGCTTCAGATGAGCAAAAGTTCGTGATGAAAGCTTTAAAGCCTGCACCCCATCAGCGATAGTCTGAGGACTATCTTCAAAAGCATAAATCACTCCTTGTTGTAAAGATCTTTCAGCATCATTAGCATTCTCGGGTTCAGCTCCATAAATTTTAGAATTTGGTGAAACTAACTTTTTCGCTAAATAAGTACCTGAAATTAAGCCACCACCACCAACTGGAACAAAAATCGCATGTGGTTTCCTTGCCATATCTTCCAATGCCTCATAGGCAGCGGTTCCTTGACCCGCGATCACGGCTTCATGGTCATAAGGATGTACTAGGTAAGAACCATTTTCAGCATAGCTGTAAGCTGCTTCCTCAGCTTCTTTACGCGTATCACAGAGAATTACATTAGCTCCATAATTCTTAGCAGATTGAATCTTAATCTCAGAAGCATTTTTAGACATTAATACATTAGTTTTAATACCAAGCTTACAAGCCGCAAAAGCTAAAGCCTGAGCATGATTACCTGAACTGAAAGTCACCACTTCTTTAGGCAACATTTTAGTTTCCTTTAAAGTTAAAATCGTATTCATCGCTCCCCTAGCTTTAAAAGAACCCGTTTTTTGGAAGCACTCCATTTTGAAATGGATATCATGCCCTAAAAACCTGTTTAGTTGAGTAGACGTAAATACCGGAGTCCTGTGGATCTGGCTTCCTAACCTTTCAGAAGCCTTCTTGACTAAATCCGCTTTAAGAATTAACTCTTTTTCACTCGCAGTAAGATCATTTAAAGTATCAAACATATACAATCCTAATTTATTTCAAATACAGCATCTACTTCAACGGCAGAATTTAAAGGTAAGCTAGGAACCGAAACTGCCACCCTTGTATGCTTACCCGCATCCCCAAATACTTCTAAAATCAAATCAGAGGCACCGTTGGCTACACTAGGCTGTTCTATAAAATTATCAACAGAATTTACAAAAACATTTAATCTTACACAAGACTTAACTCGATCCAGATCATTATCACAAGCCTCTTTTAAATGATAAATAATATTCAAAGCGCAAATCCTAGCTGCTTTCTTGGCCTCATCTACTGAAAATTCTCTACCAACTTTCCCAGTAAACTGCATCTCGCCATTCCATCTACAGATTTGACCTGAGATATAGACTAGATTCCCAGATTTAACGAAAGGTACGTAATTAGCAGCAGCAGAGGAATTATTAGGTAAGGATATTTTTAATTCTTCTAAGCGAGACTCAATAATTGGCATATTAATATATTTTACTCTATCGTGATATTTGCATGTAGCAAAGGACGACGAAAACGCAGAAATTGGAGTTTGGCTACAGTGCCATAATATGCCTGCCTAATATTAATATACTTGGGCTAACAAAGTTTTCCTTTAAAGCTAGTTCTGGAATCTCTTTCACAGTTGAATATAGAACTTTCTCGTTACCTAAAGTACCAGACTGTATTAGGATTGCAGGCATTAAATTCATCTGAGCTAAACCTTCTCTAATCTGCGCAAGCTTATATAAACCCATATAAACTAGCAGAGTACCACCTATCATTAAAAAAGCAGACCAAGATTGAAACTTTTCATCACTTAACTCATGCGCACTGACTATCATAACTGCATCACTTTTTTTCCTCAGAGTCAGAGGGATACCAAGCGAGACTGGCACCGACAATCCACTTGTAAGACCAGGTACTATCTCCACTTCATAGCCAGCATCTTTAGCTAACTGCATTTCCTCTACACCACGAGCAAATATAAAAGGGTCTCCCCCCTTTAGACGTGCGACTTGCTTTCCCTGAGAGAGTTTCTCTAGAATCAAAGCATTAATATCATCTTGGGTTACATGCTTTTCTGAACATTTTTTGCCGACATAAATTAGCTCAACCTCTTTAGCTTGCTTGAACAGGTAATCTAAAATTTCAGTACTGACTAAGTTATCGTAGAGAACTGTGTCCACATCACTTAATAATCTAAGAGCTTTTAGCGTAAGTAACTCTGGATCACCTGGTCCTGCACCGATAAGAAATAATTTTGCTCTTCTTTCTTCTGTCATGTAAGCAGCTTTATTTTTAAGATTAAATATTTTTTTCTTTTTTACGCTCTAAAGACGCTTTAATCCTAGCATTACGTAAATTCTTAAAAGCTCTTTTCGTAAACCAGTTTATTAATTTTGAACGCCTCGGGAAATCCTCTTCTGATACTATTTTCGCCTGTACCTGCAAGCGAAACTCATTTACTATTTCGACTACATCTTTATACCTTTGTTCTATGAGCATGCTTAAATCTTCTCTGAGTTTACGTGCGACACTAGGAGCCTTTCCATTAGTGCTAATAGCTACTTTAATAGAACCACTATTAATAATACTTGGGACATAAAAATCACAGTAATCAGGCTGGTCAACTGAATTAGCAAGTATCATCTGATCGCGACAGCGAGTCACTATCATGTTATTAATCTCGGGATTATCGGTTGCGGCTATCACGATAAAAGCTCCAACTTCATCGCCATAGGCGTAATCTCTTTCTAAAAAATCTATTTTCCGAATATTCGGGAATTCACCACGACACTCACGAATCTCGTCAATAATCTTAGGAGAAATAATAGTAAGCTTCGCTTCAGAAGCTAAAAGCCCCTGTAATTTTTGTAAAGCAATTAAGCCTCCACCTATAATTAAAACCTTTTTATTATCCAGTTTTAAGAAAATTGGGTAAAGTGGATTGGACATTAAATCACAAACTCCCCACCCTGCTCAACTTCATGATCCTGTACATGAAGCCCACATTCTATTTTATCCTTACCAGCCCAGCGACTATTTTTGCGATCAGAGCCAGTGCTAGTACATGGTTCACAGCCAATACTCTCATAACCATTATCAAGCAATGGGTTATAGGGAACAGAATTCTCATGGATATACTTCCAGATATCTGAGCGAGTCCATTTAATAAGAGGGTTAATCTTACCTAATTTAAATTTTTTATCATATTCAAAAGCCAAAGCCTTAGCTCTATGCTCTGTTTGCTCACGTCTAATAGAGGTGATCCAAGCAAGCTTACCCTCAAGTAATCCCTGCAGGGGAGCTAATTTACGCATAAAGCAGCATTGGTCTGGGTCACGCTCATAGAGCCTTTCACCATATTTTAAATCTTGCTCTAGGACACTAAGAGCAGGATTATGCATTAAAATCTCAAAATTATATTTCTCTTCTAATCTATCTTTCAGCTCTAGAGTTTCTTGAAATTGATAACCCGTGTCTAAATTAGCGATAATGAAAGACTTAGCGCCTATAAGCTGATTCTTCACTAAAGTATGTAGCATAGCCATGATGACGCAGCCCTCTGGACCAAAGGCCGTCAGAAAAAGGATTTCCCCTACTTTACTAAGTTCATTTAAAGAATACTCTAAGACCTTTATCGCAGAAGAATCTTCAAACTGCCTTCCCAAGGAGTTCCAGTCAATCGCTTCATTTGATGATGTAAAATTATTCATTTTTTAACCTCTTGCATTAAATACTTCTTAATATAAAACACAAGATCAACAGGCCGTTAGCTCCTGCTGTATTTTCTCTATCCCTAGCCTATCTATAAAATGCCTAAACTCTTCACCATTACTGCGTTTACTTTTATAGAAATTAAAAAGATTTTTTAAAGTCAAATGAATTTCTTTATGTAGGAACCTACCGTCAAGAGGCTTACCGAATTGTGCTTCATCAGCTAATCTACCACCAAGAAATATGCGAAAAGCATCGTGCATTTCACCACTTAGTTCATCTTTAACTTTACAACCCACTAAGCCTATGTCTGCTATTGAATATTGAGCACAATTATTTGGGCAGCCCGTTACTGAAATCATTAGTTCTTCTCTAAAATCTAGGAACTCCTCATCTAAGTAATTAAACAGTTCTTTAGCGCGTGCTTTAGTCTCTACTATCGCTAAATTACAGAATTCAGTTCCAGTACAAGCCACGCCCAGCTTAGTAAACGCAGAGTATTCTACCTTCAAGCCATATTCCACAGCCTTTTTCAGACAGCCCTCCAGCTTGAGCTCTGGAACATTGACTAGAATTAGATTCTGTTTATTTGTCGTCCTAACTTCATTAGTTAAAGAGAATTCTTCAGCTAATTTCGCTACATTATCTAAGTCTGGTAGATAAGTACGGCCACTAACGAAAGCTATTCCTACAGCATAATGACCATTTTTCAGCTTAGTAATCCCAAGATGATCTCCATGACTTTCTTTCGGGCTAGGAAAATATTCTTCAGCCCCAGTCACCATAATTCTTAACAAAGAAACTCTTTCGAGTTCATAGCCTAAAACTTTCTCAGTCTCTTCTAAAAACCTTTCTACTCCCCAGTCCTCGACCAAGAATTTAATACGAGCCTTATGCCTTTTATCTCTAAAGCCGTTATCTCGATAAACAGTAGTTACTGCAGTAACTACATCTTTAGCCTGCTCTCTATTAATAAAAACAGGGAAATTTTTAGCTATGATGGGCTTAGTACTTAGTCCACCACCGACTTTCAGCGTAAAACCTTTCTCATTAGTTTCAGGGTGTTGTACACCTACTAAAGAAACACAGTTAATATCTGGCTGCGAACACCAGTGAGAACAACCAGTTACGGACATTTTATACTTACGTGGCAGATTAGAAAAATCGCGATTCCTTGTCATAAAGCCATCTATTTCTAAAAGCTCTTTACTAGCATCAAAAATTTCATCCTCAATCAAACCAGCTAAGGGACAGCCTGTCACATTGCGAGTAACATCGCCGCAGCCTCCCACTACATCCATTTGGACATCCTGTAATTCTGAGACTATAGCGGGTATATCTTCGATCCTTAACCAGTGCATTTGCACTGCCTGCCTAGTCGTAATATCTATAACTCCATGAGCATAACGCTTACCTAAATCTGACAGTTTATATATCTGTTTACTAGTGAGCTGCCCGCCCGGCACTTTAATACGCATCATAAAGAAGCCTTCTTCTTTAGGTTTCTGTGCGTAAATTCCATACCATTTAAATAGTGGAACTAATTCCTGATCTACGGCGGAAAATCCTGTTTTAGAAGCCTCTAATATATGGTCCCAGACATCTAAGCCATCTACTCGCTGTTTTAAACTTTCTATATCTCCAGCCATGGGTATATTATAGCTTTTCGTAATTAAAATTAATAAATTCTTAAGTCCATATAAGCTTAACTATTTTCTTAGCTGCATCGCCATTCCCATAGAATGAATGAAGCTGCGGGCGAACTTCTGCTTGACTATTATTCATTAAGCGAGAGATAAGACTCTCAATAGCAAGTTTAATACTTTTAGAATCAGGACTCAGTCTCTCACTTACACCCTGCTCTAAATATTCCTCTCTCTCTGCTTCCTCACGCATAACAAGAGTATATTTACTTAGATAAGCGGCTTCCTCCTGAACACCACCACTATCAGTAATTATAAACAATGCATTCTGCATTAACTGTATAAACCCAGAGTAAGTCACCGACTCCAGCAAATTAATCCCTGAGATATTCATAGATAATAGCTTTGCAGATAATTTTAAAAAATTCTCTCTTGCCTGCGGGTTAGTGTGCAAGCATACGATGAATTCAACTGTTTCTTCGGCATTTGAAATTAACTCATTTTCAGAATTTCTCTTGTTTTTCTCTTGAAGAATCTCAAAGATGCTTTTACACAGTGCTTCCTGAAATCCATTATTGATATTTTCTCGCCTATGACTAGTGATTAGAATATACTTTCTCACATCTAGCCTAAATTCTTTTCTAGAATTCTTTTCAAGAATAGTAGAATTACCAAGCTTTAAATTCCTATTATTAATTATGCTTTGAGCTTTAAAAAGAGCATCTATGCCAGTATTTCCAGTGTTAAATATATTATGGGCGTGTAGCGAAACTCCAATTCCTGCGTTTTCGTCGTCCTCATGATCCTCATGTACCCGCAGTACACTGCGGTCATTCGTCCTCCTCAGCCTTGAACTTGTTCGTTTGGCTACACGCCCATCTAAGTGTAGCGAAACTCCAATTTCTGCGTTTTCGCTCGCCTCATGATCACCGTTCCTCTTTTCTTGAACAAGCCTCTGGTAAACCTTTTCACTCGGACAGAAATGATAATCAGCTATTTGACTAATAACACGCCTAGAGAGTTCTTCTGGAAATGGGCTTTTGGGGTTAACTGTTCTTAAACCAGCTTCTACATGAGCGACTCTAATATGATTATAAAAAGCTGCTAAAGCAGCCTGCACAGCACTTAGAGTATCTCCCTGTACTATAACTAAATCTGGTTTTTCTTTACGGAACAGTAAATCTGCCTCGGTAAGAAGCTTTGCAGCTAACTCTGAAAGGCTAAGCCCTTGATTTACTAGGCTAAATTCATAATCTGGCCGTATCTCCCAAAATTCAAGAAGATCACTGAGAATGAGTTTATTGTGCTGGTTGGTGTGTATCCACTTAATCTCAGGAATTATTTTAGGAGACCGCTGCACCACTCCATTTCCTGCATTTCCCTCGCCCTCATTTTGGCACTGTTGCCGAACTCCAATTTCTGCGTTTTCGTCGTCCTCATGATCCTCATGTACCCGCAGTACACTGCGGTCATTCGTCCTCCTCAGCCTTGAACTTGTTCGTTTGGCAACAGTGCCATTCTCTGCGAGTTTATTTAAGCTTTGGAACTCCAAATATACGGGTGCTAGTTTTATATATTCAGGTCTAGTACCGACTATAATAAAAATTTTCATCGAAACTCCTAGTCTTATATAATACTAGTCAGTGGTTCAAGTTTCTTTAAATAAAATATCTAAAAAATATGATGAAAATTACATCATCAAAGATATCAGCCTAGAATCCCAAGATAAAGAATTTATAGTTTTAGTAGGACCTAGTGGTAGTGGTAAAAGTACGATTATTAGAATAATCGCAGGCTTAGAAGGTGATTTTGAAGGTGAGTTGAAATTCGCTGGTGAAACTGTAAATGACTTAGCAGCGAAAGATCGCAATCTCAGCATGGTTTTCCAGAATTATGCACTTTATCCCCATAAAACAGTTTTTGAGAATATCGCCTTCCCTTTAGTAATTAAATCTGAGCCTAAAGCTGTAATTAAAGAAAAAGTACATAAAGTAGCAGAGAAGCTTGATTTGATGAAATATCTAGAGCGCAAGCCTGGGCAGCTTTCTGGCGGGCAGAAGCAGAGGGTCGCCGTGGCTAGAGCTTTAATTAAAGAACCGCAGCTTTTTTTAATGGATGAACCCTTAAGTAATCTTGATGCGAAGTTAAGAACCTCTACCAGACAGGAAATACGCAAGCTCTATCAGGAATTAAATAGCACTTTTATCTATGTAACCCATGATCAAATCGAGGCTATGAGCCTTGGCGATAGAATCGCCATATTACATGAAGGTAAGATACAGCAGTTTGATACGCCATCCAAGATATATCATGAGCCCGCTAATACTTTTGTTGCGAGCTTTATCGGCTCCCCCCCAACTAATTTATTTGAACCAAACTCAACTCTATTTCAAGCATTGAAAGGCGAATTTAAACTCAATCAGGAAGATTTAATAGTTGGCATTCGCCCAGAGTATCTCTATTTAACCGCAGAAAATTTAGATCATGAGGACAACGAAAACGCGGAAATTGGAGATGATAGCGAGCAGTCCCTTGAAGGGCGTGTAGCCGAACGAACAAGTTCAAGGCTGAGGAGGACGAATGACCGCAGTGTACTTAACGTACACGAGGATCATGAGGACAACGAAAACGCAGGAATTGGAGTTCCGGTGTACGCCCTTGAGGCAGAATTAGTTAATGTTGAGAACCTAGGTGAAGAGATTTTAGTTTACGCACGGCTAAATGAAAATTCAGGCAAGCTAAATGGTAGCGAATACTTAATAGCTAAAATTAATAATGCAGAATACCTTCAGTTTCTTCAAGGAAAATTGAGCTTCTTAAGTCCGGAAAGTCCAGTAAAATTACGGTTATTCTTTGATCCTAAAGCGATTTACCTTTTTGATAAGCGATCTGGCATGCGAATCAGTTAGAATATAAAGATTATGGCGATTGGCTCTGAAACATCAGGAAAAAAAATAGACCTTAACTTAAACCTAGCTGAACACTATGGTTTAGGTAGAGAAGCTCTAGAAAGAGATTTATTACCTTTCGCAAGCTCTGTAAGTATAGCTACTGGCGCACATACTGGGGATATCTTCCAAGCTAATCTTGCTTTAGAAGCTTGCCAAGCCTACCCTAATACCAGCATAGGAGCTTTAATCTCTTATCCTGACGTTATTGGTTTCGGCATTAGAAAAGTTCAGCTAAGTAGAGAGGAGCTTAGAGCCACCATCTTAGCTCAATTAGGAGCTTTAGCAGCTTTAGCGAAACAGTTTAACTATGAATTAAATCATGTCAGAATTCATGGATACCTTTATCACCAAATGCTTACGAATTATTCTGTGGCAGAGACTGTCACTAAGACTATCCAAGACTTTAGTCAGTGGTTAATTATCGTCGCACCTTATAGTAAAGTTCTTAAAGAAGTTATCTCGTGGGTTAATCTCAGAGTAAGCTACGAAGCTAGAGTAGATTTAAGATACGACAGTGAAGCACATCCTATCGCTTATGAATATGATAAAGATGGGAATTTAGATATAAATGTAATCGCAGATAGAGCAAGAAAGCTTATCTATGATTCTAAAGTAGTTTCGGAAGAAGGCGTGGAGAATAAAATCCAGTTCGAGACCATACATTTACCGAGTTCTCCTAAAAATGCTTTAGAGATAGCGAAGTTACTGAAAGGCATGGTTCCTGTATTAAGCTCTTTAAAAGAGTTTGATTACAGTGTTTACCTACCAGAGTTTCTATAAAAAGATCCTAGCAAGACTAAGCTCTTTCCTACACTAGAAATTCTAATCCTTTTTTCGACTAGCTGAAGAGCTGGTGTCTTTTTAATTTTATTAAACAATTTTAAATACAAAGAATAAGCAGCATAAACACCTAAACGCACACCTTGAGGGAGTTTTTTAATTCCGATAAGAGCGGCATCAAAATCCTTCTGAATGTCTGCTTCTAATTCTTTTTTCACCTCAGTACTAAAATTTTCCAAATCCAAATCGGGGAAATAAGTTCTACCCATGCCTTCATAATCATCTTTTAAATCTCTTAAAAAATTTACTTTTTGAAAAGCTGATCCTAAGCTCATCGCAGGACTTTTAAGCTCCTGATAGAGCTTGTCATCACCTTCACAGAATACTCTTAAACACATTAGCCCAACTACTTCAGCTGAACCGAGTATATATTTTTTAAAGCTATTTAAATCATATTCCTTCTTTTTTAAATCCATCGCCATGCTCTCTAGAAAGCACTCTATAAGCTCATTCTCTATATAATACTTATTTACAGCCCATTGAAAGCTGTTAAGAATTGGGTTTAAACTAACTTGATCTTGAATCGCTTTATATGTATCTGCTTTAAACTCACTCAGTAAAGCTGCTTTATCATGCTCATGAAAAGTATCGACTATCTCATCAGCGAAACGCACGAAGCCATAAATAGCATAAATAGCAGCATGATATTTTCTGTCTAAAAGATAGATGCCAAGCGAAAAAGAACTGCTATAAGCATTAGTCGTAAGTTTACTGCATTTAAGACAGGTCTCATTATACAGAGCTAAATTAGTAGACATTAATTACTCCAAACTAAAATCATAACTCAGTTAGAAGCAGCTTAGGCAAATTTTACTTAGAATACCTATGAGCTATTTCCTTGGCAACTATTTCACCAGAAATTATAGAAGGAGGAATCCCCGGACCTGGTACAGTAAGCTGCCCAGCGTAATAAAGATTATGCACTCGCTTACTCTTCACTCTAGGCTTTAAAACTGCTGTCTGCTTAAGAGTATTAGCGAGACCATAAGCATTACCTTTAAAGGCATTATAGTCCTGAATGAAATCAGAATGCGCATAAGTCTTTTTATAAACTATATGATCTCTGATGTTCTGCTTACAGAGTCTCTCTAGCCTGTCCATAATTAAGTTAAAGTAAGATTCTCTGAGAGCCTCATTATCATTTAGCAGTCCTGATGCTACTGGCATAAGTATAAATAAGTTCTCATGACCTTCAGGAGCCACGCTTGGATCTGTTCTTGATGTACAGGACACATAGAAAAGAGGTCTAGTCGGCCACTGCGGTTCTTTATAAATCTCACGAGAATGTTCATCTAATGACTCATCAAAGAAAAGATTATGATGCTCTAAGGCTGGAATCTTTACATTAGTACCTAAATAATAGATAAGCCCAGATGGTGCCATGACTCTAGAATTCCAGTACTCTTTAGAATAAGACTGGTACTCTTCTAGTAATAAATCTTTTTCAACATGAGCATAATCAGCTCCAGCTAAAATCACATCAGCATTAACTTCTAATCCTTTCACGCTGACCGTATCCGCTAAACCATCTATTACATTAATTTTTTTCACTGGACTAGATGAATACATCTCTACGCCTAGGTTTTCGCAGACTTTTACGAAGCCCTTTATAATTTCATTCATTCCACCCATCGGATACCAAGTCCCTAAAGCCATATCAGCATGATTCATCATGCTGTAAAGAGCGGGCGTCTCTTTAGCAGTAGCACCTAAGAAAAGAATAGGAAATTCGACTATGCTTCTGAGCATAATATTTTTAAAATGCTTTTCACTATAAGATCTAAATGAATTAAATAAATCACATTGAAGCAAGCCACCGATGATCTCTAAGTCTATAAATTCAAAAACGCTTAGACTTGGTTTCGGAATCATTTTCCTTAGAGCTATTTCATAACGATACTGAGCTTCTTCTAAAAATTCTCTAAGCTTATCTGCTGAGCCAGCTTCATAGCTTTCAAAAAGAGTATAGATATCATCAAGATTACTAGGTAATGAGATTTGGTCATTTTCACTGAAGAAAACTTTATACGAAGGCTCCAGCCTTTTTAATTCATAAAAATCACTGGTCTTTTTTCCAAAATCTGCAAAAAAATTATCGAATATCTCTGGCATCCAATACCAGCTAGGCCCCATATCAAATTTAAAACCATTTTCCTCTAAAATTCTTGCTCGCCCACCAAACTGTTCATTCTTTTCAAATAGTTTTACATTAAAACCATATTTGGCGAGATAAGCAGCTGAGCTTAAGCCTGCGAATCCTGAACCAATAATTACTGCTGTTTTAGACATATTAAAGATACAGTTATAATCATAACTAATGAGAATTTTTATTTTTGTTTTTTTAAGCCTCTTCTTCTTTAGT
>RFQS01000011.1 GCA_009924885.1 Pseudomonadota bacterium
TATGGGAGTAGAAAGGTTCGAGATAATATTCTCGAATGTGCTAATATGTATTTTGTTAAAAAATGCTTAATGTTAAAGAGCTACAGCAAGATAAATCAATAAGGGGCGGGTCAAAAAGTGAGAGTTCTAAGTAAGATATCTTTCGTATTAATCCTAATATTATTTTTAATTACAAATACGCCAAAAACTTTAGCAGCCTACATAGCAGCTGAGTGCGTTAGTGGAGAATGTTCTCTTGCTTTGCAAGTCAATGACAATGATCTAAGCAAGGTATTCCCAGAATCATATCCAGGCTACAGAATCCAACTTAACACAGAGCCTTTACTAGTACAAGGTTCTCAATCAGAGCATTTTAAAATATTAGTTTATACCAAAAATTCGAGTGGCTCAGAAGTAATATCCACTCACAGTATAGCTATTTCACCTAAAGCAGCTAAAAGAAAAAATGTAGTTTTAATTCTTGATATACCTCAGTTCTTAGGAACTAAAATTTTCTGGATGGATATCTATAAGACTAATGGCAGTCTATCCTCTACCTATAGGGTTACCTTAAATGGCTATGGCACACTATCTTCTAATAAACAGGCTAGCTCTGCTGCCATCTATGGTCAAAGCCTAAGTAGTCTCATATCACCTCAGTTAGGAGTTAGTTTCCCTAATAGTGTTTTAAACTCGACATCATGCCCTGATAATAAATTTAATGACTGTAATTTACAGGAACTTTTCTTTCATAAATTTTCAGTAGAATCTAGTACTGTGCAAAATCCTAATAAAACCTCGGTTTTAAAAGAAACTGATGGCACGATTAAATTAAGAATACCAGTCGTGGCTTCAAGGAAATCACGCCAAGAAAGGCTTTCATCGAGCTTAAGGGATACTTTTATTGGTGCAGATAACCCGAGTGTAGTTCAAGATCCTAATTTAGTTAATAATCAACCCGTCACTTTGACTCAAGTAGATGAACTTAACCTTGGGTCTAGTTCTCTGACTAATTTTGCGATAGATGAAGTTAATAAGGAACTTGAATTAACAGTATCGAATTCCGCATTACCGTTAGTTCTTAGATCTAACACTGTGAGCTTTAATGGTAAGGAGCCTAAAGCTACATTAGATTTAGATACTGACGAAATCGGCACCACGCCAAGTATGCGATTTAGTAGTTCCCCTTTAATCACACCTATTCGTAATGGTTCTTTTGAATTTGACAATAACAATCTCTACTTTACAGCAAATGGCCAAAGAGAATTTATTATGCAAAGTACCGCAGCACAGTTCTCACAGGCAGCAAATGTGGCAAACGTCAAAGCACTCTTAGCTGGTAATGCCGATACTCTTCAAAGCAAAGATTCTTTATTTTTTCAAAATGCAAGTAATTTTGATACTGGCATAATTAATGCTTCACTCTTGCCTACTAATCTTCAAATAGAGAGACTGTTTAATGAAAATACTAATAACTCTCTAACCATGAAAGGAGGTCATAATGTAACACTAACGTCTCAGACAGATGCATTACTTAGCCTACCTCTTGCCCCAACAGGCACTCTTGCAACACTTGCAGATTTAGCCGTAGTATTAGGTCCTAATACCGTGAGCACGACACATATACTGGATGAAAATCTATTAGCTGAAGACTTTTCTAATCAAGCTGTCACTGACTCTAAGGTTCTTAGCTTAGACGCCTCTGATATAAACACTGGCTTAATAAGCCCTGCTAGATTACCGAACCAAGAGATTAGCAACGTTAATAATCTAAGCGTTTCACTCGCAGATAAAATCGAATCAACAGATGTCGTAAACGATCTTCTTTCTTTCTCTACAGATAAAGCCTTAAGTGCTAACCAAGGAAGAATTTTAAAAAACCAGATCGATGCTTTACCACAAGGCTTTAACACTATTAACCAAAATTTAGCCACGAATGTTATCGATTTCACTAAGTACCACAATGTATTTAAAAAGACAGTAGGTCCTGCAACTAATTTCACCGCAATTAATTTAGTTCAAGGTCATAAGGCCTATTTAATACTTCAGGGAGACACTCCTGCCTTTCCTTCTTACTTTAATCTTATAGAAGGCTCTTATAACCAAGATACCGTCAATGTAGTTTACTTAGAGGTTCTGAATTCAACATTCCCAAATCAAAGAGTGAATATGAAGATCTTTAATCTCCCTCTAGTAAATTTGCTTCTCTCAGTAAGGAAAGTTAACCCCGCTTATAATGGTCCTTGCATGCGAGTTAGACGCAGTAACGATAACGCCGAACAAGATATATATTTTACCAATGCTGGAAATCTTGATACAGCCTCGCTTCAATTATTTACAGGATCTAATAATGCCTTCGTAACTAAATGGTATGACCAATCTTTAAATGCTTATGACGTAGAACAAAGCAATAGTTTTCTTCAGCCTCAGATAGTTTCAGGTGGTTCTATCTTACTTAGTGATAATGGTTTGCCAGCTATAGCTTTCGTCGATGATTTCTTACAAAACTCTAATCTGCAGATCACTCCATCATTTTCATCCTTAACCGTAGCTGCGACCACTTCTTTAATTCAAGATGAAAACAATAACTACATCTTTAATCAAGGCTCTTTTGCTGATGGTAGAATCAAAGGTCTTTTCTTTGAAGATGATAGCGATATCGCTGCGGCTAATGGATTGAGCTCACAGACAGTAGTTCCATCTAGCTTATCTTTAAACAATTCATATTTATTCAGTTATGTTTATAACGAATCTAATTTATCATCTAGAATCTTTGTCGATTCTGCTTTAAAAAGTACAGCTGCACTGCCGACTTCAGGAACTCCAGACAGCCAGCCTTTAGTTATCGGTAGAAACTCTAGTATAAATAATGGTTATGCTAGTATGACAGTCCAAGAAATTAGAATATATAATCGAGTACTCACCGATGTATCAAGACAGAGTATAGAAGCTAATATTAATAGCTATTTTAATTTATTCTAGGGGAGAGAAAAAATGAAAAATTACCATAATGTAAATGAATATCTCAAACGCACAGATGCGGTATTAATAGTTTTAATTATTCTACTTTTAAGCTTATCGCTGAAGCCTGTTTCTGCAGCTAATCCTAAAACCGATCTAGAGTGCCTCGCAGGTAACTGTGGCATTAATCTTAAAATCAGTGTTGAAGATATTAATCAGAGCTTCCCAGAAGAGACTCCTAATATACTTTGTACTTTAGATACCAGACCTTTAAAAGTTAATAACTCTCCTACCTATAGAATCCTTGCTTATGAAATAGTTTCTAACCAAAACAGAATTATCGCTGATACCAAGATCGATTTTCCTGTTTATAAAGCTAATATTAGAGATCAGAAAGTGATTCTGCGCCTTATTCCGAAGAACGGTAATAGGCAGCTTTACATAGCCGTCCACGATTCTAGCGGTAGTTTAGCTACGCTTTACAGAGCGAATCTTAATAGTTCTGGTCAGTTTAGTGCTAATAGCACACTCACATCTTCTAGCTTCGTAAGTGGTACAAGTTTGCTCAGCGACACTAGCTCTACGACTGCGACAGAAATAATACCAGGTTATAGATGTAATGATAGTGGTCTTAATGACTGTAATGTAGAAGCTCTGTTTTTTAAAAAACTAGTTTTCGAATCAGATAGGCGCAGAAAAGCCAATCAAACATATGTAGTCAATGAATCTGACGGTGCTTTTAAAATCCAAATCCCTGTTCAACCAGGTCAAGAAAGAGAAAAGATCAAAAGACCTGCTCCCAAATTTGTTGTAGATAATGATATTACAGTAACAACAGTGCCAGAAACTTTAAGTAGCCCACTACTAACGACTAATACTCTAAGAATAGGTTTAAATCCAGACCATGCTGATTTAACTTATAAAGCTGCTACTGATGAGCTTACTATTCAAGTGAATGATGCGACACCTATATTAAGAGCGAAAAAATCTGGTGAAATAGGTATTAAAACCAGCTCTGGTTTACTATCTCAGTTAGATATCGGCGCAAGTAATATTCCTCAAATCGCTTTAAAAGATGCGAACCTAGCTCCAACTCTTATGAATGGCGCTTTTGAATTTACAGGTACAGGTCTTTATTTTACTAGTGGTGGTGTTAGACGTTTTATTTTATTAGATCCGACGAACCCTAATGCTCCGAGTACTGCTCCAACAGCAAATTTAGTCGGTAGTCTTGATGCTAATTTACTAGATAATAAATCCCCAGTCTTTTTTACTAATGTCTCTAATATAAATGCAGGTACGCTAAGTCAAGAAAGGTTACCAGCCGATATCGGTGCGATTTTCCTTAAAAATGAACTATCTAATAAAAATCTAGTAATGCAAGGCTCTCATAATATAACTCTTACTAGCCAGAATAATTCTGAGTACATTTTACCTATCAGTGGAACCTTAGCTACCACTGATGACCTTCTACCTAACAACTCTGTAACTACTAGTAATATTATTAATGGTACTATCCAAGGCATTGATATAGCTAATAACACTTTAGACGACACTAAAATAGCAGCAGACCTTTCTGCTACTAAAGTTACAAGTGGAGTAATTAATAAAAATAAGTTGCCAAACCGCGACATCGTAAATATTAATAACTTAACTACCGTTCTTGGTGGCAAGCTTGTAAAATTTGACATAGCGAATAATCTTATCAGTACTAATGTTGATAAACCCTTAAGTGCAAATCAAGGTAAAGTCCTAAAGGATCTATTAGACTCTAAAACTCAATTCACTACTGATAAACAGATTCTTGGTGGCGTTAATCTAGACTTCACTATTAATCAGAGTTTCTTAACTAAAGTAATGACAGCGAACACTAGTTTCACTGCAAGTAATTTAAAGCAAGGTAACAGGATTCTACTAGAGCTGAGTGGTAATTTTAATATAATTCTACCTAGTTATTTTCAGACTCTTACAGGGGCATACGATGGTACTAAAATTAATCTTATTGAGTTAGAGGTTATTAACGATAGTTTAACTACACCATTAGTTTACATCCGTATCTTTAATTAAGGGTTTTTAGTCTAGACCCTATTTAAAAATAGATTTTCAGCTAATTTTTTCAGCTGAATTTTATTTTATTTCTAAAGTTTTATTTTTTTTAACCGATTAGAAGCTATGTGGAGAAAGATTTTTCTTTACCAGCGTTAATGCAGATAAACACCGACTACAGAAGCAGATTCTCAAACAGTTCTACCGCTGCTGTTTCAGAATTGAGTTCTAAAAAAACGGTAAATAAAATTACCGAAAACATTAAAATTAATCGTCTTGATGACGATTCGGCGAGCTTATCTATTAGTGAAGATCATTTAGCTAAGAAATATTTTTTTGAAATTTTAATGGGCTTAGATGATGGTATTAATATCATTAGTACAGTACTTTTTAATTTAAATTCTGTTCAAGATATAGTATCAGCCTTAGCTAAACCTCACTCTGACACTAACAGTTTAATTAATGAGATCGAAAATATTAAAAACCAATCTGAGTTTAATTCCCAAAAATTATTAGATGGCAGCTTTTTAAAAGATATCCAACTCTGGACGAACGATCGATAATTCTAGTTTCATTATTGATTTCCGTAACCCTGAAAATGGCGGGCAGTCAAAATCTAGCGTAGATTTTAATATTAAAGATACAAGCTCTGAAGGCAATCTAGTAAGTGGCTTAACAGTATCACTAAAAGAACTAGCGATAAATAAAAATCCAGACGATTTTTCCCAATTAAATAATAATATTCAACGCATGGAAGAACATGCTCTAAAGCTAAAAGCTACTATTCTTGATTATTACAAACAGCTAGAAACTATTATTCAGAATCTTTCTACTAAATCAAATTTCAGTGATATAAAATTAAATCTTTTCCTTAACGGCATAAAAAACGAGTTTACTAAAAAATCAGCGATGTCAATGTTAACACAAGTAAGTAAAAATCAGGCTAATGCCGTTGGCTTGCTGCCTTAAGAAGAAAGTCTTTTATTTATTTAAACCCGCTGTTAAATTCTCATAACCCGAGCGAGTCACCACTATATTATCTTCTATCCTTACTCCGATAGCCTTCTCTGGGACATAGAGACCAGGCTCTATAGTTATCACCATGCCTTCAATTAATATATCTGTTTTACGATCCAACCCTGGGTCATGAACATCTATCCCAAGTGAATGACCAATGCCGTGCATAAAATAGTTCTTAACTTCATCAAGATTATTTTTATCACTAATATATTTAAGATCTTGTAAGCCTTCACCCAAAACGCTAAAAGCCTTTTCCTGAAGTAGATTCATCGGTATACCTGCTTTTATAATGCGAATGACTTCTTCTTGGCATTTTAAAACTAAATCATAGATATCTCTCTGCTCATCAGTGAAACCACCTTCAACAGGGAAGACTCTAGTTATGTCACTCGCGTAGTAAGCAAACTCCGCTCCAGCATCGACTAGAACTAAATCTCCAGCCATCATTTTCTGATTATTTTTAATATAGTGCAGTATGCAAGAGCTCTTTCCTGAAGCGACTATCGCAGGATAGGACCAACCATTAGCGCCCTGAGAGCGAAACACATTATTCAGTTGTGCTTCTATCTCGTATTCATAAACACCTGAACAAAGCAAATCTGGAATCATAGAGTGAGCTTGTATAGCTATCTCATTTGCTCTACGCATGATATTAAGTTCAGCCGAAGATTTAATCGCTCTTAGTGAATGAATGAATTTTAAAACCTTCTCTTGGAAAGCCTCATCAAGAATTAGATTCTCATCTTTTAAATCTTTAATGTCATAAACGACATCCACCGAATATTTATCTGTAGCAGAGCTTATAGTCTCTCTTTCACCCTCCCAGATAATCATATTTTTATCTGCCTGCTTAATATACAGTGTGAGCGGATTATCAGCCCTAGGATCTAAAATAAGTACAGCCTCCGACTCAGTAAAACCTGTTAAGTAGTAAAAATCACTATTAACTCTAAAAGGATAATGCACATCATTACTGAAAACCTGCTCTGAGCCAGACTTTAGAATTAATTTTCTTGAATCTTTAGCTGATTCGGCTTTACCTTCGGTTAGCTGAGAAATAAAATCCAAAACCTTCTTGCAGCGAGATCTGTATTCTTCTTTACTGATAGAGTAATCCGTGATCTTAGTTTTTAACATATATAACTTTAAGCTTAATTAGCTAAGCTTTCTACTTTACTTGGAAGTGAAGCGAACGCTTGTTCGAGATCTACTAAAAGATCCTTCACATCTTCGATTCCGATAGAAAGTCTAATTAAAGTATCTTTAATACCTAATTCTAGTCTTCTTTCTAGTGGAACTGCGGCATGAGTCATGCTTGGTGGGTGGCAGATAAGACTTTCAACGCCACCTAAAGATTCAGCTAATTGAAATATTTCAAACTTCTCTACCATAGCTTTTACCGAATCGAAATCACTGTCTACTTCAAAGGACAACATGCCATTATATAAATCCATCTGCTTTTTATAAAGAGCATGCTGTGGATTAGATTCTAGAGCAGGACAGTTTACCTTAAGCACTCTAGGATTCTTTTCTAACCATCTAGCTATCTCTAAAGCATTAGCGTGATGCTGCTTCATCCTCACAGCCAAGGTTTTCATACCTCTCATTAATAACCAGCAGTCAAAAGGCCCGGCAATAGAACCAGTCGCATTCTGTAAATAAGCTAATCTTTCAGCCATCTGCTCATCTCTAGTAACTAATGCACCTAGGAGTAAATCTGAATGACCACCTAGATACTTAGTACAGCTATGCATAACCAAGTCTACACCTAAGTTTAAAGGTCTTTGGATATATGGTGAAGCAAAAGTATTATCACAAGCAACAAATATCTTTCTATTTTCCCTAGTATTAATTTCCTTAACGCGATTCACCACTGCTTCTATATCACAAAGATGCATCATCGGATTACTAGGAGTCTCTAACCAGACTAATTTCGTATTAGGTTTAATAGCTTTAATAATTTCATCTGTATAACGAGCATCAGCAAAGGTAAATTCCATGCCAAGTGGTGTAAGAATCTGCGTAAATAAGCGATGAGCACCACCGTATAGATCCTGACAAGTAACTATATGGTCACCTGGTTTAAAAAGCTGAAGAGCGGAATTAATAGCAGCGATACCAGATGGATAAATAAAACCAAACTTAGCGTCTTCGAGGGAAGCTAAGCACTCAGCCGCAGCTGAGCGAGTAGGATTCCCAGTACGCGAATAACAATAGCCCTTATTCTTGCCAATACCATCAAGAGTAAAAGTAGAAGTCTGATATATAGGGATTATAGTGGCTCCAGTACTAGGATCTGGACTCTGCCCTTTTAAAATCGCTCTTGTCTCAAAACCCCAATTTTCACTTTTACTCACTTTAAAAACCTCATTCTTCTTATCTGCTAATATATTCTACTATGTTTAGGCTTGTCTTTTTCCTTTTAGGCATTTTAACGGGTTTTATAGCTGCGATCTTTGTTCTACCCCTGCAAGGTAAAACTTTTTTTAATAAAATGTCCCAGCTCCCAAAACCTGTTCAGGATCTGATAGATGACAGTATTAATGTGATAATTTCTTTCAGTAAAATGACAGTAGGCTTAGTCGAAGATTTAAAATATCGAGTAGTCGCATCTAGTAAAGTCGCAGAAAAAGCTATGCAGGCGGTAAGAGAGAAGAATGAGGTTAATGAATAATGGAAACACTTGATTTCGTCCTAATTGTCTCTCTATCTTTGCTAAGCGTCTGTTTTATAGTATTTTTGGCCTTCTTTATACCAGTTCTAATCCAACTCGCAAGAGTCTTTGATAGCTTAAACACCATTTTAGTTATTAGTAAAGATTCTTTACAGAACGTCGTAAATAAAGTAACTTCTGCATCTAGTAAAGCCGAGCAGTTAGGTCAAAATATTAGTCAAGGATTTAAATCTATATTGGCTGGAATCACAGCTGGAGCGAAAAGTTTTTTTACTAAGAGGTGAATTTTTTTTAAGCTATTTGCTGTAATCAGCTTCTAAACTAAAATACCTAGGTATTATTAAATCTAATACTTGTATAATATTGACTATGGCAAAAGAAATTAAAGATAGTGGATGGATTAAATTCTTAGGTGGTTTGCTTTTAGGAGCTGCTGCTGGTTACTTTGCGGGCTTAATGCTTACGGATAGATCTGGTTCTGATCTAAGAAAGGATTGGTTGGAAAATTCTAATCATATTCTTGCTAACATGAAGGATAAGCTGGAAGACTTTAAAGAAAAGGCTTCTATTAAAATTCAAGAAATAAAGAATTTTGCTGATGAAAAATTCAGTCTCTCAGCGATTAAAATTCAAGATCAAATCAGCTCAATTGGAAGACAGTTGGATGAACTTGGAAAGAAATCACAAGACTTCATCAATGATTCAAGAGAAAATACAGCTAACAACTAAAGAAATAATCAAAACATTTCAAAGCAAGCATGGCACGAAAGTCGCCATGCTTGTTCCTTTTATATTATTCATTTTATTTTTCGGATACAGTGCAGTATCTGCACTGCTAACAGTAAATAGCTCAAAGTTACCAAAAGACTTTGAAAAAATAGATTTAGAGATTAAAAACTATAAGTTAGAGCAATTAGACCAAAAATCTAAACAAAGACTATGGAAGTTAAATGCCAAATCAGCTAAATTAGACCCTAAGTACAATAATGCTGAAATTATAGAACCAGTAATCGAGTACTATGACAAGGATTCTGGAAAAGTAAAATTTCTACTGAGCTCGGATAGCGCTAGCTTAAATAAACAGACACAGGCTTTTAAGCTTTTTGAAAATGTTCAGTTACATTTTAACAATAATCAATACTACTTAGAGTCAGGGAACTTAGAATTTTCAGAACAATCTCAAGTTTTCACAACCAGCAATAATTGGAGCTTAGAGTCTCTAGGCAAGGGTTTAATGATAAAAGGCTCATCTGGAGTAATTAATAAAGACTTTAAAACCTTAATCAGTGAAGGCTCTGCTAGCTTAACTAAGGCTGAATATTTATTAGAAGCGGATAAAATTACTGTTAATTTAACAGAAAATAGCCAAATAGTAGATGCTGTCGGGCATTCTAAATTAAATATCAGAAATAAGAATATAACTCTGAGGGCTGGGCAAATCCACTTAGACCCCAAAGGAAATTTAAAAGCCAATGGTGCTATAAATATACTGACCGAGAAGGTTTCTTGTTTTGCAAATAATTTATTGGTAAGAAAAATAAATAACGTTCAAATAGCTACACTCACTGGTAATCCCTATATTGTGAGAAATGGTGACAAGATTTTTGCTGATGAAATTGACTATAATTTTGACACAGAAGAGGTTACGATTAAAGGTCATGTTCATTCATAATCAGCGAGGCATTTTATTAAATTCTGCTTTAAAGTTTTCTATTAGAAAAGCTGCTTTATCTCTATGCTTTCTGTTTTTACTTGCACCATTATTTAATTCTTTTTCTGTATCCGCAGCTAAAAGCTCCTCAAAAGGCTTTCAAGACATTAAAATTATCTCAGCAGAAAAACTGACCTATAAAGATGGTTTTACTCAGCTAGAGGGAGCTGTACAGATGCTTGTCGATGATTTATTAATATCAGCCCCAGAAGTTAAAGTTCAGGATAAGAAAAAAGCCGAATTTTTACGTGAAGTAAAGGTTAGTTCTGATAGTTTAAATATCGTTGCGAAGCACATGGAAGTAGATTTAGCGACAGGGCTAATAAAAATTTATTCAGGGCTAACTGAAATCAAACAAAATCAAAATAATTATAATATTGATGCTGATTTGCAGACTATGGATTATAAAAAGGGCTTCTTCACTGCTAAATCTGATGCTAAGCAGATGACCGCACTGCATAAGGATCTTACTGTAACCGCAGATAAAATGGAAGGACAGTTTAATCCTGAGGCGAAAGGCAGTCCTGGAAATAGTTCACAGCTAGATAAAGTCTCATTTATTGGTTCAGTAATAGCTAAAAAAGAAACTTCTCAGATTAAATCAGACAAGCTCATCATCTTTCCTCAACAGAAGCTCTATAGGGCAATAGGCGATGCCTCTTTTATATATCTAGAACCAACTAAAGAATTTAGACTCAAAGGAGATTTCCTGAATTTAGAAGAGCTTGAGCCTAATAAATATGTAGTTTTAGCCAGCACTAACTCTTCAAGAAAATTAATAAACTTCACTTCACCAGCAAGGAAACTTGCTGGCCGAGCGAAATTTGCAAGGCTCTGGTTAGAAAATGATAACGCTAGCGAAGTAGTATTTACTGGAGACTGTGATATCCGCGTCGATAATAAACGTATTCAAGGCGAAGAAGTATATTTAGATAACGTAAATAAAAAAATGCTGAGTAATTTAAATCGCCCTAAAGCAATTATGCTGAAACGAGAGAAATTAACTTTCTAGCAACTAATTCAGAACTCTTATAGTCACCGAGTTTCTCTTTCACTATTTGAAACTCTTTAATTAAATCATCTCTATATTTATCATTCTCTACAGTCATTAAAGTTTCCTCAAGAAAATTTTCTACCCTAGCATCCTTTTGTAGAAACTCTTTAACGATAAACTTACCAGCAATAATATTAGCTAAGCCAGCCATATCAATGATACGAAGAATTTTATAAAGCATAAAATTAATAGGATTCGCTTTATAAGTAAGAAAATATGGCTTCTCATATAAAGTAGCTTCAAGAGTGACTGTACCTGAGCAGAGCCATAAATAATCAGCAGCCTTAAGAAGTTTTTGATTTGCATTTGAAATGCTTTCTGAGTCTATAACTTTAACAAAGCCCTCGACATCTTTTAAACCATACTGAGTTAATTGTTCTAAACTAATAGTCGGAGCCCGAGCAATAATAAACTTTAAATCAGGATAACTAAAACGCAATATCTTAGCTGTTTCTATAAAAAGAGGTAAAGTATAACTCACTTCAAAACCCCTACTACCCGGAAATATTCCAATAATCTGAGGGGCGTGTAGCGGAACTTCAATTTCTGCGTTTTCGCCCGCCTCATGATCCTTCTGTAAATTTAAATAATCTATAATTTCAGCCTTACATTCTGCGGTCGATTCTTCAATTAAAGATTCTAAAACAGGATTACCGACATAAATTGCGGGCTGCTGAACTGACTCGTAGATCTCTTTTTCAAAGGGTAAAGTATAGAGGACAATATCTATATTCTTCTTTATATTTTTAATACGATGTGGTCTTGAGGCCCATAACTGCGGTGCAATATACTGTACTAACTTTATATTTTGTAAAGAAGAATCTTTAAGCTGAGCAGCACGAATCCCTTTAGCTATCTGCATATTAAAGCCTGCATAATCTACCATTAGGACTATATCTGGCTTTAAAGCGATGATTCTTTCCAGAATAATTTTCTTTAATTTAAATATTTTAGTTAAATTAAAGATTACATCCACCACTCCAGCAAATGAATAATCCTTGTAATCAATAAAATTCTCCATCCCCGCTTTTTTAGTAAGCGATGAACCCATGCCCGTTATTTGAACATCATCAGAGAATTCTTTAAGCTTAGCAACGACTCTAGCTAAGTGGTTTTCACCACTAAATTCACCGCATATTGCAAAAATAGAAAGAGGTTTTGACATTTTAATAACTCTAACTTTTTAAAGCTTCATCTGGACTAAGCTCTAGAAGCATCTCCCTTGCATAATTCTGCATCATGTTATAAGTATTCACAAAACCATTTGCACGAGAAGCTGTTAGCGTCTGACTAAGCCCCATATCCTCAATAAATTTAATATCTATAAGTAATATTTCACTCGGACTCAAACCACTAAAGCCCTCTATTAATAAGGCTAATAAGCCTTGTACTAAATGTGAATTAGATTCACCAGTGTAATAAACTTTAGCATCTTGGAGCTTAGCTGCAATATAAGTCAAGGAAACACAGCCTTTAACTTGATTCTCCTCTGTCTTCAAGCTTACATCAAATACAGGCAGCCTCTTCCCTAGAGCTATCACCCTTTCAAACATCTTCGTTTTATCATCAATCTTCTTAAATTGTTCAAATCGTTTCAATAGATTTGGTGGAAGGTTATAAGGATTAGGATTTTCCATGCTAGCTAATTACATAAGTTACGATAAAAGTTTTTATCTTATCGTTTCTTTAAATTTTAGCTTTTATGGGGCAGCTAAGACCTAAAATACGATAAAATTAAAAATCGTTTCGTGGCGGCATAGCCAAGTGGTAAGGCAGAGGTCTGCAACACCTTTACCCCCAGTTCGAATCTGGGTGCCGCCTCCATTTTATCTACTGCTTAATATTTAATCCCACCCCGATCCGAACTGGAACCAGTTCACATCTTTTTACTGCGACTCTGAGAGTCGCGGGGTGCCGCCTCCATTTTATCTACTGCTTCATAGTTAATCCCACCCAGATCCGAACTGGACCAGTTCACATCCTTTTACTGCGACTCCTAGAGTCGCGGGGTGCCATCGTTATCCCAAGATCAAGATGTCCGTGATATCTTGAATATTAGTAAATAGAATACTAAAAACGATTAATTCCTCAATGAAAAAGAAAAGAAAAATAATTGCAATTGATTTGTTTTGTGGTGCCGGTGGTTTAACCTATGGTTTACAAAAAGCTGGTTTAAAAGTAGTCGCTGGCTTTGATATCGACTCGGCATGCGAATATCCATATGAGAAGAATAATAAATCTCAATTCATTCACGCTGATGTAAAGAAAATAACAGGTAATGATCTTAATAAATTATATGCAAATGCAGATATCAAAATTCTTACTGGATGTGCTCCGTGTCAACCTTTTTCAACTTATTCTAAACTTAAAGGCACTGATGAAAAATGGATACTGCTAAGATCTTTTCTGAGATTGGCTTCCGAATCACTACCAGATATAATCTCAATGGAAAATGTACCACAATTAGTTAGACATAAGGTTTTTAAAGAATTTCTTAAAGGCTTAATTAGATTAGGTTATGCCATCTGGTATAAAGAAGTAGATTGTTCAGAATATGGAGTTCCCCAAACTCGCAAAAGACTAGTCTTACTTGCATCTAAGCTCGGTGCAATAGGCCCACTTAAAAACCCTCATAAAAATCTAAAACTGACGGTACGTGAAAATATTAAAGATTTAGAGCCTCTTAAAGCAGGTTCTTCCTCAAATATAGACCCACTTCACTCTGCTGCAAAGCTTTCTCCTTTAAACTTAAAAAGAATAAAAGCCTCTACACCAGGCGGTTCTTGGAAAGAATGGGATCCAAGCTTAATCGCAGACTGTCATAAAAAAGATACAGGCAAAACATTCGCTTCTGTTTATGGAAGGATGGAATGGGATACTTTAGCCCCGACTATAACTACTCAATGCTATGGTTTTGGAAATGGACGCTTTGGTCATCCTGAGCAAGATAGGGCTATTTCACTTCGAGAAGCTGCAATATTACAAACCTTCCCCGAAGATTACCATTTTATTGAAAAGACAGAAAAATTAAAATCTACTGTAATTGGACGTCTTATCGGTAATGCCGTCCCTGTTAAGCTCGCTGAGGCAATCGGCTATACAATAAAAAATCATATTAAATATTCTTGTTTCTGAATATAGCTTTCTATATTTTCTAAAATGCAATCTAAATAAGCAAGAGAAGATTTTTTCATTTTTTTTAATTCTTCAGTTGTATAGTCACGCCCAATTTCAGAGAAAGATTTACTGCCATGCGCAAGATCATTTCTATTAGTTTTAATAGTGAGCAAATCACTACCACCCTTAGCATCTTTATGATTAATATTATTGGAAAAACCATAGACTTTAGCAATCTTACGTACCGTCTTAGCATCAACATTACCAGAAAAGAGTGTCTTTTCATCTTCATCAAAGCCTGATACTAAGACATTCACCTTAGACATAAACGCATCATGTAATAAGATTTCTAGCTTACCTTGCTTAATAAGATTCTTTACAACACATTTTTGCAGTGTCTCTTTTATTGAGGAGTATTGAATGTTCTTTTCTTTTAAATCATCCTGGATAGCAATAATAGCCTGAGTAAGAGTACTTTCAACTAGATTATATAGAAGTAAAAAACAGCTTGCTTTTAAGGTTTGTTCTAGTTCTCGATTACTATTTTGTTTCTCAAAAGAACTCAAATGATCAAAGAATCCCTCTATCTCTGCTTTTCGTTCATTGAAAATCTTCCTTGCTTCAAGCATATAATCACTTTAAATAGCGTTTTTTAGTAACTGATCTCTTACAAATTCTATTCTTCCAATCAGTTTAGGTCTACTATTACTCGCATCAGATGTAGTATGCTTCTTAAACTCAGGTGAGTTGAGCCATACTTCGATACTAGCTTTATCTGGAACTAAGCGATTATTCTCTCGCAGAGCAAGAGCTACACCTATGGCAATAGCTTCAAATCGAACCCTTGGGGTTAATTTATCTTTTGGACCTCTCTTAAATCCATCTGGAAAATACTTTTCAACAAAATTTAAAACAAGCTCAAATTCTTTTCGCATTTCTTTGCCACACTTATCATTAAATTTCTTTTGGGTCTCTTCAAGATATATATCAAGAAAATCACTCACTCGATTTATAAATTCTTTATGCTTATTTAAGTACGCAAAAAACCTTAGAACCAGTTCCTCTCTACCACGCTTATTTTCTGAAACCTTAGTGAGAGGAGCAAGAGTTTTAAATAAAGGTATTCTGGCACACTCAGAAAGAAAATCAGTAAATAGACCAGGTTGAATCCCTCTTCTTTTCTCCATCGATTCTAATTGAACACTACCTGTATTAATTCGCTCAAAGATATCCCTACGTGCTTCTTCATTAGCTTTATCTGTAAGTTCTATCATTCTTAAAGTCTTTCTATTAAAGCGCCTTTGCCTTGAAAGAGGTAAATCACTGTACTGAAAACCATTTAGTTCTGTTAATTTTTTTAAATTAACTAACTTAAGTTCATTCCTCATGAAAGCGGCTAAAGTTCTGATTCTTTGAGAACCATCCACTATCTCTAGTCTTCCATCCTTATCTTTAACGTCTGCAACAAAAATATATGGTATTGGTAGACCTATTATTATTGATTCGATAAACTTGGATTGTCGTTTCTCATCCCATCTAAAATCTCTTTGATAGTCTGGCACAAACAATTCATTTTTATCTTCATCTATATCTTTCAAATATTTATCTACTACAGTTTCTACTGGATATTCTTTAGTATCATAATCAACAAAAACCTGCTCTGTTTCAATCTGAATCTCCGCTTTATCTTTCTGTGAGACTGTTATTTCAACTGAAATATTTTTCTTAGACATGCTGATAATTATACCTGCATAAAGATCTTCTCCTCTTGATTCCAGCACTAACCACAATACCAAGAAAGCTTTATAATCAATTCAGCGTATGAAATTCAAAATCAAACCTATTCTTCCAGTATTAATATTCATCGCAGTAAGCTGCTCTAGCTGTGATATCTATTTCCAGAAACCTGTTTTAGAATTTACTAAAAAGAATAAATTTCAGGTTATAGATCCTTATATAGAAATTTTACAAAAAACAGTAGACTCTATCACAAAAGTCAAACGTGAAAAAGGTTTTACGCATATCGATTATGCTTTGCTTTGGGTAGCTAATTCTGCTGAATATAAAGCCCTCTGCTATCAAGCATATAATTTTGCAAAATTAAGATTAGACCAAAGACTCAGCTCCCGAAGAGCTAAAAAACCAGCTATAGTATTAGATCTTGATGAAACGGTTTTAAGTAATTTACCTTACTACCTCACTCTCTACCTAGAAGGCGATGAGTACTCTGAAGAGAGCTGGGACAGCTGGGTTGAATACCGTAGCGCAGAAGCTATACCTGGTACAAAGGAGTTTTTAGATTATGCTAAAAGCCGCAATGTAGAAATATTCTATATAAGTAATCGCTCTGAGAAGAGCATTGATGCTACTTTTGATAACATCGCAGCACTGAACTTACCCATCACTAGAGATCATTTACTATTAAAAAATGAAAGCGATAGCAAGGAAACTCGCAGAGAGGTCGTGCGTCAAGGTTTCGACATAATCCTTCTCGTCGGTGATAACTTAATAGACTTTAACGAATTATTCGATAAAAAACCTACTTCTAAACATAGAGATGAGCTCGTTACTAAAAACTATAAAGATTATGGTGATAAATTTATCATGCTGCCAAATCCCCTATATGGACAATGGTTTTCTACCCTCTTAAATTATGACTACAGTCACAATTCTGAAGCTAAATTTAAGATAACTAAACAATCCTTACTAAATCTATTACATTAAACCTCAGTCTTAATTTCCCATTAAATGGGGCATACAGATAAATCTAAATAAGCTAAATGATCAGTTCCTAAAACTAAGTTTTAGCGAATATATGAATCTAAGAGGTAGATTTATGTCACTTAGTACACTTAGATTCACAGGTTCATCATTAAGTAATATACAGGACGGTTTATCAGTAGTCTCTGACAACATCTCTAACGTTAGTACTCATGGTTTTAAAGAAAGACTTTTAAACTTCGAAAATATTCGTAGTAACGCAGTAGGTGGCTCATCAGAGTCTGGTTCTTACTTAGTATCCACTGGTACTAATTTCACTCCAGGAGGCTTAGAGTTCACTGAAAACAATGCCAATATGGCTCTCTCTGGTTCAGGATTCTTTGTACTTCAGAACGCTGCTGGAGACTTGTATTACAGCAGAACAGGTAATTTTAATATAGATTCTCAGTCAAATTTAGTCGACGCTAATGGCAATTATGTAATGTCCTCAGGCGGGGGGAGAATTACGTTCCCTGAAAATAGGTCTGACTTTTCAGTAAGTCCGGCAGGGGAAATACAAGTGAGTTATGACGATCAAGATCCAGTATTTCTGGATCAGATTCAACTCGCTAGTTTCAATAATCCAGAAGGTCTAGTTAATATAGGTTCTAACCTATTTATAGAAACTGGATCTTCTGGATTAGCGAATTTTTCATCAGCATTACAGGCTGGAACAGCGACTTCATCGACAAGAATTTCAGGTGGGGCATTAGAAAGAAGCAATGTCGATCTTTCTAATGAATTAGTAGATTTAATGGCTCTGCAAAGAGCCTACCAAGCAGTGTCTAAAGCCACAACAACGAATGACGACATGCTTAGTACAACAATAGGTTTAGTTAGATAGGTAGGTAGGTAGGTAAGGAGATAAAGTAAATGCCCATTAGTTCACTTTTCATAGGCTCAAAAGGCGTTACAGCAAGCCAAAAAGCCGTAGGGGTAGTTGCAAACAACCTAGCTAACGTAAACTCGATAGCTTTTAAAAAAAACAAGGTCGCTTTTCAAGAGTCTGTTTCTACTATTATAAAACAGGGTAGTAACCCTTCCACTAGGTCTGGTGGTACCAATCCAATCGAGGTAGGATCTGGTGTAGACCTTGCTTCCGTAGCAACTATTTTTGACCAAGGTTCTATAAGAAACACTGGTCAACCCTTAAACTTAGCTATCAATGGTAATGGTTTTATGGTAGTAAGCACAGGTGTAACCGCAGGTGAAGGTTTGAAGAACAGCCTTTATACTCGTAATGGTAATTTCAAACTAGACGCAGCTGGAAACCTCGTTACCACTGGTGGTATGAAAGTTATGGGAGCTACATATTATAACGATAAAACGGGTGAAGCTAAAACCATAGAAAACTATTCAAGTGCAATTTGGTGGACAGACCAAGAGATTAATCCTGGTGCAGCTATAGGTGACGCACCAGCACATACTTCTCTTACTGGTCCAACTGGTGTAACCACGAGTGGGCCTGGTACACCCTTTTTTGACCAAAACAAAGTAACGGAGTTAAGCATCAGAGGATCTCTAGCCAATTCCACAGCAACTGTTAACATGGCAAGTGTTGGTACCTTATCTTTGACCTTGAATGCCTTTGGTAATTTTGATATCGTATATGATGAAACTTTATCCATTCCTCCAGGTGAAGTGTATTCCTTTGAATATGACCCTTCTGTTCCTATGAGTACTACTGCTAATACTTTTGATTTAAAGGCAGCTAATGGAACTATAGTCCAATTAAGACTAAGACTAAAGCCTGGTGTTACTAGATTCGAAGAAGCTTTCAAGGGTTTCACTTATGATCAATCAGCTGTTCCACCTGGCAGTGGCTTAACTTTTCCAGGCGGCCCTCCAGCTATACCAGCCGCAGGTAATATGAGGGTCTCTACTGATATCACTATCGGTGAAGATGACGCAACTTACATAAAAACAGTCGATATGCAGAGACTTTTTGATCCGATTAAAGTTCCTCCTTTCTTTTACACCGTCGATTCTAGTGTAGAAAATTCTGTTGCCGATGTATCGATTGGTGGAGATGGTTCTATATCAATATTCGGTAATAATTCAGAAAGAATGGTAATAGGCAGAGTTCTTATCGCCAACTTTAAAAATTATGATGGTCTGGTCGCAAAAGGTTCTTCACTCTACACTGAATCACCAAACTCTGGTGTCGCTTCATTAGCGATACTTGGTGGTCCAAGTGATAAATCCGCCCCAGTAGTAGATTCTACTCAGATTATTTCTGGTGCTTTAGAAATGGGTAACGTTGATATCGCTGAAGAATTTTCCGACATGATCGCCTATCAAAGAGGCTTACAAGCGAGTGCAAGAACCATAAGTATCTCAGATGAGATCTTGCAGTCGATACTAAATATATAATCCTTAATTGGGATTCAGTTATACTTCTTTTCTTGACCTAGTTTGAATTAGTTACAGTTACATGAATTTTTTGGGAAAGGGAGAAGTACATAAGGCGGCCACGATCGTGGCCG
>RFQS01000101.1 GCA_009924885.1 Pseudomonadota bacterium
GATCTAAAAGAGGTATTTTCATAAGCAACTTCAAAAGAGGCTTTGAATTTAAATCTATAAAAATCCTCTCCTGAATTTGATTTAGAATTGGTGGTGTAACAGAGCATACTGTAATATTTTTGAACTCAAGATCAGTTAAGTAGGTCCTAGGATCAGCAGAAATATAAAGAGAAAAACCTTTTAAAAAAGCAGAATAGGGTCCCAGAACACGTTCCGTAATAATAGCAAAGGAATTGACTGAAAAGAAAACATCTGGGGAGCTTAATCCTAAAGATTTTACCGAATCATTTATTACATTTAAGAGAGCTTTATGACTTAATTGAATTAATTTAGGTAAACCCTCAGTGCCAGCAGTACATACAATACAAGCTGGGTCTTCAATGTTAATGTTTACTTTCTCGCTCTTAATAAACGATTTGTCCATATCTTTTGACATTATTGAATCCCAAATATGCATTCCAATACCAGGTAATGGATCATCTGCAGCGCTAAGATTCGAATTGATAATAATATTTTTTATACCAAGCTTATGAATAGACAGAACTCGCTCTAGCTTATTAAGAAATTTGCGGTCATAAATAAAAATAGTTTGAACTTGAGTGGTTTTTAAAATATAAGCTAGTTCCACGTCACTTGCTTCTGGGTGAACTCCAACAGTAACAGCTCCTAAGCTCATAATCGCAAGATCAGCTACCAGCCAGCGATAGGAATTATGTGACCAAATCGCAATCGCCTGTGATTTAGTGTGTCCAAAACTCTCTAAAATACTCTTCAGCTTTTTTACTTCAGTCTTAATTTCAGCAAAAGTAAATTTAGTCTCTACAACCTTACCCTTAAGGCTTTCTCCTTTTTCTGAAATTAAGTTCACCTTCGCATATTTAGCTGCTTTAATCTCAAAAAGATCAGGTATTGATTTAAAGGACATGCTTGCTTATATTATAGTAGTTTATATCGCATATCCAAATCAAGTATTTAACCGATAGATATTTTCCACGATAGGTCAATAAGATAATAGATGCGTCTCCTATTACTATTTTTATTTCTTCTCTCAACAAGCTTACCATCAGCAGCGATTCTAGTTAGAGTAAAAGATATAACGAAGGTGCAAGGTCTTCGTGATCATTATTTAATAGGCTACGGTTTAGTCGCGGGATTACCAAGTAATAGTGGTGACAGAAATAATATAGCCACTAATTTAGCTCAAATAAATATGCTCGAAAACTTCGGCGTAAATATTAAAGACTTCTTAGTTAATAATCAAATCGACGTAAAGAATTTAGATACAAACAATCCAGGGCAATCTGCCTTAGCTGCACTGAAGCAGTTAAATGGTGGAGCAGTTGGAAATATAGCTGCCGTAATGATTACGGCGAAAATAGGACCTTATTCAAAAGAGGGTGATCGTTTTGATGTAGATATTTCCTCCGTCTCTACTGCAAGAAACCTAACGGGTGGGATACTTTTACAGTCACTAATGAAAGCTGCTGACGGTCGAGTGTATGCGACTGTTCAGGGACCTGTCATAAGCTCAGGTTACGAAATCGAAGCTAATGGCAGTTTAGTAAGAGAAGGCTCTCCTAATTCTGGCAGAATACCGAAAGGTGGGATAATCGAGTTCCCCTTACCTACTGAGATTAATACAGCTAATGGTCTAATACTAACTACTGATAAAATCGATTTCGCCACTACTAATAAGATAGTAGAAGCGATAAATAACTCCAACCTAAATCGCCGTGCAGCAGTAGTAGATGGCAGAACGGTAAAAATAGAATTAAATGGAGCTGGAGATAATCCCATTGTAGCTTTAGCTCAATTAGGTGACCTCAGAGTTAATGCTGAAAATGAAGCTAAAGTAGTTATCATGGAAAGAACTGGCACCATCGTAGTCGGTCAAGAAGTAAAACTATTTCCAGTAGCACTTTCTCATGGTGGAATATCTATCACAGTTAGAACTAATAATAATATCTCTCAGCCATTCGTTAATACCCTGGCTAACGTTAATACCGCAACTGATGGCAGTACTATTAACAACAATAGTGGCACTGGAGGCGGAGCAGGTGGCGGCATAGTTACTCAAAGCTTCTCTAATTCAGACATTGACTACAGTGACACCTACACCAAATATGTAGAACTCGCAGAAGCCACATCCTTAGCAGATTTAGTCAAAGAGCTTAATAAGATCGGCATTAAGGCTAAAGACATGATTTCTATCATGCAAGCCCTGAAAGCCTCTGGCGCATTACAAGCTGAGTTAGAAGTTATTTAAGGCAAATTCATATGGTGAAATATACTCTGTTAAATATTTTTAAATTAGACAACAGTAGATTCAATAAGACCTTAATTATTATTCTCTTAATCAACCTTATATCTATTTCTGGTGGAGAATATTTTTTTTTAAAATCTGGGCAGGTGTGCGCAAACCCAGTCAAGCTTGGAGCTTTAGAAACCACTCCAGTACAGGTAGTCGCAGAATGGCCTGTTGATAAATATACTCAAGAAGGTGAACACTTTATCGCAAGAGTCGTAGAGGATGTCATCTTAGATAATGGTGAAGTCCTTATTCCTAAAAATAGTAAAGTTAAGGGGCATATCACGAACATCACTAATGAAAAGAGTTTTAGGCGAGCAGGAAGGGTGGATATTGAATTTAAAGAAATAGTTTTTCCAAATAATATAAATTCCATTAAAATACTCGCCGATGGAAGTTTAGTAGAAGATAAGCATAAATTACTTAAAGCTATAGGACAAGGTTCTGTAAAAGTATTAGGTGGAGCAGCCTTAGGAGCCATAATCGGATTTCGCTTCGCTGGAGTATTAGGCTCATCTCTAAGTGGTTCTAATTTAATGATAGCCGCTGGAACTGGTGCTGGATTAGCTTTAGTCTCTTTCATCTCCGAAAATGGTAAAGAATTGAAAATCGAACCTGGGCTGCCGATGACTTTAAGTCTAATTAATATAGAGAATAAAACTTGCTCTGAACAAGCCATGCCGCAAGCAGATACTAAAGTCTCAGTGAAAATACTAAATAAAAGCAGAGATAAACTTAAATTACAGATCGAAAATAAAAATAATAAAGCTCTGCGTCTCGCTAATTTAAAAGTCGTGGATAACCTAGGCTATGTTAAGCACGCCATTAAGACCTTTAATTATTTCGACAGGCGTGATATACCAGCAAACTCAATACAAGAATACATCGTAGATTTACCAAGTAAAGGAATAGATACTGGCAGATGGCTAGTTCTAACAGATAGTTTTGATAAAGAGGAATACTTTAGAGTGAAAATCTAAGTTAAGAATTCAAGAATACTTAGGCTTAAAAATATCAATAGCATGAAAATAAACAATGATTTTTTGAATATACCAAGTGGAGTTAAAGTTAACAACTCTCAAGAAAAGACTACTGCAAAGGAATTCGAAGCTATGTTTATGCAGATGATGTTAAAGGAAATGCATCCTAAAATGGAAGGTAACGGTATTTTAGGCCCGAGTAAATCAGAAGAAATGTTTCATCAGATTATGGACGAAACTATAGCAAGGGATATGGTCGAAACTGGTCAGACTAAACTCGGCTTAGAAGAAGCTTTAGCCCGAGAATATTTTCAAAATTAAGAGTGACTCAAAAATAAAATGCTGGGTATTATATCTATATATGAAAGTCTTAGTTTTCTGTGAAGCTAAAGAAAGCCTAAAAGAGGCTGGGAAGCTTGTTCTTAGTGATTCTTCTAAAGAGTTATTAAAATTTTCAATTAAAAATGTTGGTGCAGAAAATGTTTCAGCTTTTATCCTTGGTGAAAATTTAGCTTCTTCGCTAGAAGAGATTAAGAGTATCGGACCAGCTAAAGTATATTCTCTCGATTCATTATCAGTAAAAATTTTCAGTTCTGATATTTATAAAGCTAAATTAGAAGAGGCTTTTCTTAAAGAATCAGCGAACTTAATTTTCGCTAGTCACTCTCCAGATACAGAGACTGTTTTAGCTATACTAGCTGCTAAATTAGAAACTAATATTGCGACTGACTGCCTCGGTTTTGACTTCAATGAAAAATCCGTACTAAGATCCATGTACTCGAATAAACTTTCTTTAAAATCTTCATTAGCCGAAGGAAAAGCTTCTTTCATCAGTTTTAGACCTAATAGTATTCACATCGAAGAAGAAATCTCGGGAACGAATACTGAAATCATTAGCCTAGAGGCAGATTCAGCCGAAGCCAGAATAAAATGTATAGAGTTTAAAGCTGCTGCCTCTAAAGAACCTTCTCTAACTGAAGCAGCCATTATTATTTCAGGCGGCAGGGCCATGGGAAATAGTGAAAACTTCAGTATTTTAAGAGAACTAGCTGGAAAGATAGGTGCTGCAGTAGGAGCCTCTAGGGCAGCAGTAGATAGTGGTTATGCCCCTCATAGTATGCAAGTAGGGCAGACCGGTAAAGTGGTTAGCCCTAATCTCTATATAGCTTCTGGTATTTCTGGCGCTATTCAGCATTTTGCAGGTATGGGTTCAAGTAAAGTTATAGTCGCGATTAATACAGATAAAGATGCTCCTATACTTAAAAAAGCTGATTATGCGATCATTGGTGATCTTTTTGAGGTAATTCCAGCTTTAAGTGCATTGCTGTAAGGACGATGAAAACGTAGAACTTAGAGTTTGCGAGCAGTCCCTTTGGATATAATGAAGTTATGCTTGCGGTAATAATGCCTGAATTTTTTTCTAATGACTTTAATCAGTTCTTATTAGTGAATCAAGCTAATACTTCTTTTTTCTTGATGCTGATTTTTGCTCTAGTGGGCGGGCTTCTCTCTAGTCTAAGTCCTTGCGTGCTTAGTCTTTTGCCTCTAAATCTTGCTTACATTGGAACACTTGAGATAGAAGACAAAAAAGCTGCTTTTAATAAAGCTGCTGCATTTGTGCTTGGAGCATCTTTAGTAATGGGTTTACTGGGTGCTTTTAGTAATTTTGCTTTTGCGGTTTTTTCTGAATTCAGATCTGCACTTTATCTTGTCATCGGGATCTTCATTCTTTTTATGGCATTAATGGTACTTGGTTTTATTAAAATTCCGTTACCACAGCTAGTTACACACATGCCCAAATTACCACCCTTCTTCATCGGCATACTCTTTGCTTTAATCAGCTCACCCTGCTCTAGTCCAGTCTTATTCGGCATACTGTCTATGGCTAGCACTGCTGGCTCCATCATCGGTAGCGTATTTGTAATGTTTTTTTATGCTCTTGGTTATACAGCGATTATTTTCTTTGCGAGCGTCTCGGTTGGTCTTATGAAACAGCTGAATTGGTTTAAATATAATAATCTTCTAATAACTAGAATAAGCGCAGTAATACTTATTCTAGCTGGCTTATTTTACATATTTCTTGCTTTAAGCAGAGGTTTTTAGGAACCATAAGAGACACCACTGCACAACTTGCTATGTCACTCAACCCTACCACAGTTAACTTTCTCACCGATTATGGTCTTGCTTTACACAAGCATGGTTTAGCTGCCCATAATTTAGAGAGCGTGATGACTAATATCGCAAGTGCTTTAAAAGTGAGAATAGATGTCTTTTCGACTCCAACATTACTGTTATTATCACTTGAATCAGAAGAAGGTGAAAGATTACAAGTTGCTAAGCGACTAAGACCTGGTGATGTTAATTTAGATCGATTATCTTTGCTTGATGAACTTGGAGATAGCTTAATTGAAAACGGATTAAACGTAGAAGCAGCTCACAGGCGACTCTCTGCGATTAATCGCAAAAAAGCAAACTACCCATCATGGTTAAAAACCCTCTCCTATGGCTTAGTAGCTTTAGCTGTTGCCATCATTTTCTCTGGAAGTCCAATAGAGCTTCTAGCTTCAGGAGTCGGTGGATTAATAGTAGGTTTCATCACTAATTATTTAGCCAAAGCCTTTAACATTGATCGTTCATTAGAGTTCATACTTGCCTTTATCATCTCTTTATTTACTCACATATGCTCTCACTTAGCTGCTTCTTTCCACTTGGCTAATGAATTCAATAGCAATCTAGTAAATATATCGTCTCTAGTATATCTTGTTCCAGGAGTAAGCCTTACTGTCTCAATGGCAGAACTAGCTACAGAAAATTTAGTTTCAGGAACAGCTCGCCTAATGGGCGCTGTGATGATTTTATTAAAATTAGTTTTTGGTTTAATTATGGGGATTTTCGTAGGTCAACTTTTCTTCACAAACCCAGTGATTGAACTCAGCTTGAAACCAGAGCACCCATTTAATATATTAGCCATAGCCATACTTTTCGCTTCAATAGGCTTCACCTTCCTTCTAGAAGCCCGTTTCAGAGATATCAAGTGGATAATGCTCTCTTCTTTTTTTGGTTTTGGTATTTTTAAAATCTGTTCTTTTTACCTTAGCAACCCATTCGCTCCGACCTTCATCGCAGCTTTAATAGTAGGCCTAGCTGCTAGCCTATACGCTCGTTACCTTAAACATCCAGCGATTACGATACTTTTACCAGGAATCACACTATTAGTTCCTGGCAGCATGGGACTTAAAGGCTTAACATTAGTACTAGAAGATAATACAGTACTTGGTTTAAATCTTTTAATAAGAGTATTCTTCACGGGGATGGCTATAGTAGCAGGTCTACTTTTAGCTAACATTTTAATTCCACCAAGACGTAGCCTCTAAAAATCATAAATTATCCCCATCATCACAACTCGATTTTCTGTGTTTTCATTGAATCCACTATTTTGAATTTTATTTCCTGTATCTAATAGCTCTTTACTATACAATATTACAGGAGTACATATACTTAATAAAACCATGATATCCCTTGATTTAGAGAAGATTACAGAAAGCCTAAGGCTACGCCTTTCAGAATATAGATTCAAGCATACTCTTTCTGTGAGAGAGACAGCCTTGAATTTTGCTAAATCATTGCAAGAGAAAGGTCTTCAAGATTTAGGGGTAGAAAAAGCTGTTTTAAATGATCAATATTTAAACAAAATAGAAACAGCCGCTTTATTACATGACTATGCTAAAGAATTAGAGAATAATGAACAGCTTCATCTCGCAAAGTTTTATGGATTAGATGTTTATCCTACAGATCTCGAAAGACCAAATCTTTTGCATGCTCGCAATGGAGCGATGCTTGCTGAAGAAGAATTAGATATCCATGATACCGTGATATTGTCTGCGATAAGAGAACATACTTTCGCGGGAGTGAATATGACCTTCGCTTCTAAAATAATTTTCTTAGCAGATATGGCTGAGCCTTACAGAGACGACTTAGATAGAGACCCTGATTTAGAACATATCAGAGAGCTTATTTATAAAGAGCATAATTTAGAAGGAGCTTTAATTTTTGGTTTACAAGTGAAAATACAGGATACTCTCAAGTCTGGGAAAATGATACACCCTCTTGCTGTTACCGCTTGGAATAGCATTGTCGGTAAATATAAACAATAACAGCATCTTCATTACAGTAAAATTAGTATGAAAATTTTATATAATCTAGAAGAATTAGAAATAGCAAAGAATGAGTACAAGCAAGGAGGCATCGCTTTTGTTCCAACCATGGGAGCCTTACACGCGGGTCACCTCTCATTAATTAATAAAGCTAATTCTGTTGCAGATAAGGTCATAGTAAGTATTTTTGTAAATCCATTACAGTTCGGTCCAAATGAAGATTTCACTAAATATCCTCGAAACATAGATAAAGACCTAGCTTTACTGAGAAACAAAAAAGTAGACTACCTCTTTTATCCTAGTTTTACAAAAGATGAGCTTTTAAAAATCAAGCAAGTCTCTGCTGAACCTAAACTAGCAGATATACTCTGTGGAAAATTCAGAAAAGGACATTTTGATGGAGTTGCAACTATCGTTAATTATTTTTTTGAACTGATAGAACCGAACTACGCAGTATTTGGTGAAAAAGATTATCAACAGTTAAAGATTATAGAAGCAATGGTAAATAATCTTTCCTTAAATGTCAAAATCTTAGCAGCACCAATTCTCAGAGAAGCCTCAGGTTTAGCAATGAGTTCCAGAAATGTCTATCTAAATCAAAGCTCTAGATTAAAAGCCGATGAAATTTATAAAAACCTCAACAGCATGTCAGAAGAAATAAGTAAAATACTTGCTGGCGGCATTGAGCGGAACAAAAAAATTCAAAGAATTATTGATTCTTACAAGGAAAAGTTTATTAACAGTGGCTTTGAACTTGACTACCTCGAATATCACTGGTCAAGAATACTTATTGCAGCAAGAATAGACGGTGTGAGATTGATTGATAACATGCCAGCATAATCAAGCTTATAAGGGGCGTGTAGCGAAACTCCAATTTCTGCGTTTTCGT
>RFQS01000102.1 GCA_009924885.1 Pseudomonadota bacterium
CTTTTTAGATGGAAATTTAATTTCTGCACCTACTGTGAAAAGTGTTATCTCTGGAGGTTCTGGACAGATTTCGGGTGATTTTTCTGTGGAAGATGCTCAGGATCTAGCTGTGCAGCTAAATGCTGGTGCTTTACCTGTGCCAGTTAAAATCCTTACAGAACGCTCTATTAGTGCTACTTTGGGGCAAGAGTCAATTAACAAGAGCCTTTGGGCTGGAATTCTGGGCTTCGCTTTAGTCGTTATTTTTATGATCTCTATGTATAGATTTTCAGGAGCAGTGGCTAGTTTAGCTCTATTTATTTATGTATTCCTCACTCTTGCTGTGTTTAAAGATACAGTAACCTTAACTCTTGCTGGGGTGGCTGGTTTCATTTTAAGTATCGGTATGGCTGTCGACGCCAATATATTAATTTTTGAGCGTGCTAAAGAAGAGATGGCGACTGGTAAATCTGTTCTTATTGGGATGAGAGACGGTTTCGATAAGGCTTATAGCAGTATTTTTGATAGTAATATGAATACCTCTATCGTTAGTTTGGTTCTAATTATATTTGGAACTGGGATTGTGAAAGGCTTTGCTGTTACACTGCTTCTTGGTGTTTTGATTAGTTTGTTTAGTTCACTATTTGTGACTAAGACTTTGCTATTCTTTTTTGTGGATCTGTTTAAGATTAAAGAAGCTAAGTTTTTTGCTTAAGTTTTTTTAGGGATGCTTGTCAAAAAGAAGGGCGTCTTTTAGCTTATAGTTAAGCCGAAAAATGTGCTCTTGTACTGTGTATTTTCTTTTTTTATGCTTTCTGTGGTATTCAGACCAGCTAGTTTTAAATATTGGGAACCTGTTTCAAATGACAGATCTAGGGCTTTGTCTTGTAGAAATGATGTGTTATTCATTACTATAGCAATCGCAATGTGTTGAGGAATTCCCAAATCCTTGACTAGTCTTTTTATTGCATCTTGCTCTGCAATTTTTGTACTTAGAGTACCTCCTCGTCCTGCGTCTTTTTCTGCTTGAGATAGTAAATTGAATTCAGCACTTCCGGTGCGCAATTGTATACTTTCGTTGGAGCTTGAAGAATAATGGCTTGAGGAGTTATTGTAATATTTATTATAAGTACTTTCATCATTTGTATAAAGTTCGCGCATTTCGCTTTTGATGCCAGCGGTTACATCATTGCTTAGGCTATATTCCTGTTGAACTTTATCTAAATCCCCTTTGAGTTTTATCCAGCTGTTTAATTCTTTACTATCTATTTTACTTCTTTCACGTAAAATCGGATCTGATAGAAGTACATTCGTATGAACCTTCGCTGCTTCTTTTTCTGTTTCTGTTTGGGTTCCTCTGTTCATAGCCTCTGCTCTATCTAGGGCTGTACTTTCTCCGTTTGACATCGCCGCTGCTTTTTCATAATTCCCAGCTCTTGCAAAAGCCAAGGTGATTTCTTTGTGAAGCCTGTAAGCCTCGTCAGGATTGTCTTTAAGCTTCTCTTGCAGCTCCAGGATGGTCTCTTTTTCTCTCCCCATCTTGATCAAAGTTTCTCTGTCTGTAGCTGAAATCTTGCGACTTTGCTCAAGTCTTTGTAATTCTTCTAATCTATTGAGGAATTTTTTAGTATCTTCGCTATATCCTTCCGTGAGTGCTTTAAAAGTTTTCTCATTTTTCATTATTTTATCAATTACACCATTTGCCTCAAGGCTATTTTGTTTTGCTTCACCTAGCTGATCATATAGTTCAAAGAATTCCTCTCTGTCTTTTTTTCGAGCTTCTTCACTAGAATATTCGTCTTTGTGTAGTTTATCTGCGAGTTCATATATTCTCTTCTCTGCATCACTCTTGCCAGTTAAAAGATCATTTGCAAAACTATTTTTAGAAGCTATTTCGGCTGCTGAATTCCTAGCTTCTTGCTCTTTAACGGTGTTTGATAATTGAGTTAGATCTTGATAGAATCTCTCTCCTCCATTCTTTAGTCTTAAATCTATAATGCTGTTTGGCTCAATATTTAAGCCTGATTCCATATTTCTATTTACGATGGCTTCTATTTGAGAAGTTTCTTTGCTTAGTGAATCAAGTCCTTCTTTCTGTTTAGCTGTTAACTGATACTTATCATTGAGTTCTGTTAATTTTTTCTCAAAGTTTTTAGTTCAGCATATGACCATTTACTATCACCATTTTCATAGTCTTGAAATTTATCAGAATTAAAAATACCTGTGAAACTTTTAGTCGGTTCTTGAAAAGCTGCTTGTAAAGCAGCATCATTCTCTATAAACTTCGCACTATAATTATTATCAGCTTTAAATGCATCTACGGATATATCAGATGCTTCCCATGTAACTTTACTCCAGTCAATAGTAGATGGTTGAGTGAATATAGTTGAGGGATTTTGATTATTTGAGCTAGGTTGAAAAATATCAGGGTTCCTCTCTTTTTGCTCTGCTGTTGTGGGAGTTTTTCCCTGTTTCTCTTCTGCTGTAGGATTTGTGACTGGAGGAGGGGGGCGAGTTTAGCTAATTCTAATGGCAGGAATGTATCTTTTATAACGAGATCTGAGCTCTCAGGTTTAGGTAGTTCTACTGGAGGTATCTTGGTATCACTTTCAAGCTCAGGTACCTTAATGGTACTTAAACTTATATCGCAATTTGTTGTATCTCCAAAGCAGGAAAAATCAAGACCCATGTTAATTAGCCTTTACCCATTAATATTCTCTATAATAAATAAGTTAAATGACGGTAAAGAAACTTTATAGAAATATCAATGCACTAATTATTCCTACTGGAATCGGTGCGAAAATCGGTGGTTATGCTGGTGATGGCACACCTGTAGCTAAGCTTTTAGCGAAAGCCTCTGACCTGCTTATCACTCACCCGAATGTTATAAATGCTGCGGCACTTACTGATATTCCGCAGAATGTGACGGTTCTCGAAGGATATCTTTTAGATAGATTTTTTGCTAACCAAATATGCCTGCGCCTGAATGTGAAGCATAAAATAGCCGTGATTATGGATTCAGGAGCGGCTTTAAGAGAGAAGGAAATTACTGAAAATGCTGTCCATGCGGCAGAGAATGTTTATGGATTGGATGTAATAGAGAATATTTTTTACACGGAGATTCCTCTAAATGTTAGCTTAGAAGGGCTTGGGAATATAGTGCCATTATTAAATGCCTGCAAGCAGGCTGTAGATGTTGGGGCGACAGCTTTAGCTTTATTAGTTAAATTACCTTTAGTCTTAGATTCAGAAAATTCTAAAGAATATTTAAGTGGAGCTGGTGTAGATCCTATCGGCTCTATAGAAGCGAAAATCTCACATATGGTCTCCAAGCAGTTTCTAATTCCCTCTGCCCATGCACCAGTCTTCGATTATCCTATTCAGCATGAAGGGGTAGTTCACCCGCGGGTAGCAGCTGAGCAGCTCGCACACACCTTTCTGCCTTCAGTATTTAAGTGCCTTCAGTTTTCGCCGAGGATTATTCCCCTGAAACACTCTTATAAGTTGCTTCAGTCCGAATACGTAAATCCAGCTGATTGGGATTTGAATCCCAAAGAGGATGATATTAGGGTGGCTGATTTATCTAACTTGGTAGTGCCTTATGATTGCTGTAATGGTGTTCCCATGATAGAAGCTCATAGGTCTGAAATTCAATTGCTGACTGTGCTTAATAATCAGACTGTGATTGATGATCCTGCGGATTTCTATGCTATACCGCATAAAGTGGTTAATAATTATTTGGAAGCGGCTGGATATCTTTTAGCTAATACTAAGGATAAGGAATTTATAAATCCCAAGCTGTTTTATGTGTAAGGGAGAAGTTTTTAATGCGCTTTGATGTCCTGACTCTATTTCCAGAATTAATTCAGTCTTACTGTAATACTAGTATTTTGGCGAATGCCCAGAAATCTAGAGTCTGTGAGGTTCTCGTGCATAATCCTAGAGACTTCTCTGCGAATAAACACAAAAAAGTAGATGACACCCCTTATGGAGGTGGCGCAGGGATGCTGCTTTCGCCGCAGCCTTTTTATGACTGCCTTGAATCTGTGATATCGTCTAGTGCCTCAGAGGGGCGTGTGGCTGAACGAACAAGTTCAAGGCTGAGGAGGACGAATGACCGCAGTGTATCACGAATACACGAGGATCATGAGGACAACGAAAACGCAGAAATTGGAGTTCAGCTACACGCCCCAGAGGTGATAATTTTTTCACCACGAGGTGAAGTCTTAAATCAGCAGCTCGTTTCAGAGCTAGCACAGAAAAAACAAATCATTATGCTTTGCGGTCACTATGAGGGTTTCGATGAGAGGATTTATTCTTTAGCGACTAAAGTTATTTCTTTGGGAGATTTTATTTTAACGGGTGGTGAGCTTGCTGCTATGGCAGTGATAGACGCTGTTTCTCGTTTAGTGCCTAATGTCTTAGGTTCTGCTGAAAGCCATGCTGCTGACAGCTTTAGCACAGCTCAAGAGCTTTTTCATTTAAAGGATTATGATTTTACTAAGGCTGAGCTGAAACGTCTTCAGGATTTACTTTTGGACTATGGTGTTAAATCTCTAGAAAGCTTTCTGGCTTTACGTCTTTTAGAGTATCCACATTATACTCGCCCTAAAGATTTTGGTGGGAAGACTGTTCCAGAGGTCTTACAGTCTGGTGATCATAAAAAAATTCTTTTCTGGAGAATTGAAGAGGCTTTAAAAATGACTAAAAAATATCGTCCTGATTTATTTGTTGTTTAAGCATTAAATACAGCTTTTTAGATTAATATTTTATTTATGGATATTTTCCAGATTTTTATTCTCGGCTTAGTTCAGGGTGTAACTGAAATGCTTCCGATTAGCAGTTCCGCTCATTTAATTCTTTTTCCTAAGCTGCTTCACTGGCAGGACCCTGGGCTGAATGTTGATGCTTTTTTACATTTAGGGACTTTATTTGCGATTTTAATTTATTTTAGAAAAGATCTTCTGAGCTTGATTCTAGATAAATCACAGCGAAAATTATTACTTGCTATTGTTGTGGCTACTTTACCTGTAGTTATTATTGGTTTTACCTGTAAGCCATTCTTTGAACATTCATTATTACTGCGCTCTACGAAGTTTATAGCTTTTACTTTATTTATTGTGGCGATATTACTTTTTATTGCAGATAAAGTTTTTCCTCAGAAAAAAGAAATTTTGGATATCTCTTTTAAAGATACTATGTTAATTGGTCTTGCACAGTGTTTGGCTTTATTCCCTGGAGTATCTCGCTCTGGGATTTGTTCTTTGGCTGGATTAAGCTTGGGATTAAGTCGCGGTGCCGCTGTACGTTTTGCTTTTTTGTTGGGTAGCCCAGCCATTGCTGGTGCTGGTTTGCTTGCGACTAAAGATCTGTTTGAAATATATACCGCTGCTGGTGCGAGTTTTGATTTGATGAATGAGGGCTTATATTTCGCTGTAGGCTTCTTTACTAGCTTCCTTGCTGGTTTAATTTCTATAGATTTTTTAATTAAGTTTTTAAGTAAGAATACTTTTACTTTATTTGTGGTTTATCGAATTATTTTGGGTGTGATTTTACTGGTGATTTAGGGATTATATTACCTAGTCTGTAACTTTGGGTTAGAATTATTTTTAGTTATTGTATGGTTATTTATGTTTGAACCTATTAATAGAGCTCATTCTATATTGGAAGCTAGTTTTAATTTGGGCTTTGTTTCATCTTTGGAAAAATCTCGAAGAGAAGAGCTAATACGGGGAATTAGAGATAATCAAGAATTGCAAGCTTTTCTTCCTAAGGTAGAGGAACTAAAAGTAAGGGCTATTCAATTTCAGGCTGAAGATGTGTCACCTTCTTATGAAGATGATTTTGGTTTTGAATTAAAGAGATTTAAAGAAGATGGTAATCCTGAATGGACTCTTGCGGTATTGCCTTCTGGCTTAAGTCTTCGTTGTCTTGATTATCAAAGATGGAAAGGATTTATTCGGATAGTTTCTGTTCTTCTTGAGGAAATTTTTCAAGATTCTACTCATGGTCCATCTCCTTTAGTTGAATCGCTTTCTTTGAGATACATAGATGCATTTATAAAAAGAAATAAAGAGGAAGAGGATTATCAGCTCAGTACTCTTTTTAGAGATAATAATTATGTGAACAGAAAGTCCTTCGATAGTGGTTATCGCTGGCATTCTAATTCTGGTTGGTTTGAAAAAATATCTTATGATGGAAGACCATTAGAATATTTAAATCAATTAAATGTTAGCTCTGGAACAATGAATATCAGAAATCTTGAGAATACAACAATCTTAATAGATCATAATATGCTCTTAACTAATATGTGTGAATGGCTAAATTATGAAACTGTTTTGAGGTTTCTTGATGATATGCATGATAATAATAAAAAGCTTTTGTCATCAATGCTTGTTACAGAAGTATCAAAGAAATTAATGTTAGTTGATTTAAATTGATAAATAGGAGAGCTTGTGAATTTAGCATCTATCACGAATATGCCTGAGACGATGAAGCCTGCTGCTCTGCCAGAAATTGCTTGGAGTTCTGGGACTTCATCCGTGCAAGGATTTGCTGTTGAAACATTTGATTATAAGCAAGGTGTGGTTATTTATATTTATCCAAGTGATGGAAAGCTCTCAAGGCTTAACGTTAATACTCAACAAGTGGTATTTAATAAACCAGGGAATTTCCCTTGGAGTTCTATTCTTCGAGATAGTGGGCAATTATTAATTGAAAAAGTTCGCTCTTTTGCTGTTTTGGACGATGCCTGGGATGGTGAATGTGCTAAAGCACCTACAGCTAAAGCGATTCAAGAAGCAGAGGACTTTATATATTTATTAAAAGACAGGCACATTCTTGATGAGATTAAGCAGCCCATAGTTTCTTTGATGAATGATGGTGAGATAAATTTTTGGTGGAATTTGCCAGAAGCTAGATTTGATATAGGTTTTTATGGTTCTGGTATTTATTCTTATTATGCCAAAATTAAAGATAAAGAGTTCGGGGAGGACGATAAGGAATTTAGTAATATAGAATTTGATTTACAATTACTTGTAATCTTGCTTATGGGGTTTCAATGCGCACTCTCGAAGATGAAACGATAAAACAGTCAGAATTTTCTCCTGCAGTGGTTGATAATAATGAGGTTTTGTTGAGGACTTATTCTAGTCCTGCAGATATTGATGATAACTCAAGATTTCTTGATAGCTCAATGTCAATTAGTGACTTTCGTGACAGAGGACTTAGCTGTCATAGAGAAAATTATGTAAATTTCAACATTATGAAAGATAATGCAATTAATAGGTCAGCACGAAGCACTCAGAGACTACGTCAAGAACAGTCGGCTGCTTTTGCGAAAATTAAATGCATTCAAGTCCGCTCTCTTACAGATGAATATCGAGAAAGGCAATTAATTGTTTTAGATACAGCCTTAGAAAAAGATAATTCGCACTGTTCTTTATTTACACTTGGGGAGCGCACTGACAGAGAGCTTCGGAAAATCAGGAATCAATTATTTGATCTTTTCTACGAATACCAGTTATTGAGTTGAAGTTAAAAAAATCCTAAAAAACCTGCGTCACTGTTTCAACTTTACCAGGCAGCTCAGAAAGCAAAGCTCTCTCCACTCCCATCTTCATCGTCATAAGTGAACTTGGGCAGGTTCCACAGGCTCCTACCATCCTTAATCTTGCATCCGTGCCGATTACGTCCACGAGTTCTATATTTCCACCATCAGCCATTAAAGAAGGTCTGATTTTATCAAGCACTCTTTCTATCTCGACTCTAAGACCGCCTTCACTACCATCGCTTTCTGGGACGGCTGGAGCATTTTCTTCAGCCCATTTTTTAAAAGAGGATAAATTATCTTTAATAGCCTCTTTTACTTCCAGGTGAATATCTTTCCAATTAATATGATCTTCTTTGTCAATAGTGACAAAATTTGACATGATAAATATTTTATTCAAACCTTCTATGTTGAACAATCTTATTGCTACAGGATTTTCAGCTGCTTCTGCTGCCGCTTGAGAGTTGTATGATAGTGATCCTCCATATGGATAAAGGGTTTCACTGCATATGAATTTTAAACTATTGGGGTTAGGTGTGTACTCCGCTCTTACCGTAACATTTAATGTACTCATAAGATTAATTATATAGTTTTTCCTAAAGATTTGCTATTTAGTAATCTGGAAAGCGAGGATCGCTGCCTTCGCTGTAGTCATCATCGTAAGCTTCGTCAAATTCTTCTGTATTGCCTTTGTCCTCAGAATCCAAAGTAATTTTCTCGTCGGAGAACAACATAAAATGCTGGATAAGAATTTTGGCTGCTTCCTTCAGTGCCTCTTTGGGAGCTATA
>RFQS01000103.1 GCA_009924885.1 Pseudomonadota bacterium
CTCAACAAATTCAAAATGACCATCAGCAAATTCTTTCCCCGTGCCTTCTATGTTAACTTCATCTAAATTTCCCTTGCTACTTAATTCAAGGAGATTGGTTTTAGGATTAACTATCCCTTCGACATTCATATTATAAGCACTGCCTGCTAAAGTCCCTTTAGTGATGCGATGTTTAGTAAAATATTTTACTGATTTACCACCAAAATAACCTAATACGTTATTAGTCATAACAGTTCCATCACTCTCAACATAAAGAGACATAAGATTAAATGTTCCGACATTGCAGTAGATATTCATTCGGGCTTTACGTGGCAAGCTTAGTTCCATAATGTTTTTGTAAACGATGGGATAGGAGTTTACTGTCCCTTTCGCGTCAATAATACGATCATTCCATTTAGTGGAACTTACGTAGATATTTAAGAGCAGCTTTTGGTAAGGGACTTTAGCGTCTTTTTCGTAATAATATCTTTCTAAATGAGCCGTACCCTTTTTTCGATAAATTTTACTGTGCCCTAATCCTCTTAAAGCTAATATGGGAGTGTAATTAGCCATCAGCTTTGCTTTAGTATTTAATAAAGGAGCTAATTCTGCTGGTAGAATTTGGTTCTTGGTATGCTGCTGAGCTACTGTTGAGTTAGCTAATGCTTTTGAATAATTTAAAGACAATAAACTGAGACTGAAGAAGCATAAAGATAAATAAAGGATAGAGAGATGCTTTTTCATAGAGCTATTTATATATATTCACGAAAAAAAAGGGGAAGATAACTAATATAGCAAAAAAATTAGATAAAATTCTAAATGCTGTTATTCTTGATAATAGGATTTAGTGTGGAAACTTTGTCTCAGATGGAGATACTTCAAGATTATGATATTACTAATTTAAGCACTTTGCGTGTGAGGGCAAAGGTTAGTTATTTTGTTGAGCCAGAGACTATAGGAGAATTAATTTCAGCCGTAAGCTTAGCTAAAGAAAAGAATCTTAAAACTTATTTTCTCGGTGGCGGTTCTAATTCACTTTTAAGCTCTAGAAATATAGATGCTTTTTTAATTTCTACTTTAAAGCTGGATTTTATTAACGAGCTTGATGATGGACTATTTGAGGTCGGTGCGGGGCTTAAGATGCCACGTTTTTGTGGCAAGATGATACATAAATCGCTCACGGGAGTTGAGTTTATGGTGGGAATTCCAGGCTCTATCGGTGGTGGAATTATTATGAATGCTGGAGCTCATGGACGTGAATTCGCCCAAGTCTTCGTCTCTGCTAAGGTTTTAGATTTAGATACATTAGAAATTAAGGAGCTTGATTTTCAAGATTTGAATTTCAAATACAGATCATCTTCTATTAACCCAGATAAACAGTGTATTTTGTCGGCTGTATTAAAATTAGAATATAGTGATAAAGATAAAATTCGTGAAACAGTGGCTCACTATAATGCTTCTAGAACCACTTCCCAACCATTGAAAGCTTGGACTTGTGGTTGTACTTTTAAAAATCCTGATAAATTTTCAGCAGGTAAATTAATTCAAGAGTCTGGTGGAAAGCTTATGCAGATTGGTGATCTAAGAGTTTCTAACGTGCATGCTAATTTTTTTGAAAATATTGGAGCAGGTTCTTCAATTGATTTCTGTAATCTTGTTTCTCAAATACAGGGGCTAGTTAAGCAAGAGAAAAATATTAAACTATCTCCAGAAGTCAGACCTATAGGTGAATTTACTGAAGAAGAATTAAAAATCTGGCTTTAATTTTTTTATTTTAGAACTTAATATTTTTTGTCTGCCTCATTGATATACTTTTTAAAGATTCTGTTATAATCAAGGAATAATTCTTCAAAGTTGAATCGGGAAATAAAATATTAAATGTTGGGAATCCTTTTAAATTCTGCTATCGCAGTAGTTGCGACTGCCTTAATACCGACAGGTGACGGTGAATCACCTAATAAAAGAGTATATGGTATAGATCCAGAGATGCCTCCTAAGCCAGCTCCTGGTAGTGATCAGAGAATTCAAGATCGTCTTATGCAGAGTATGTTGGCTCGTGCTGCTGAGATGTTTGCTTCTGTAGAAGGAATCACTGAGCGAGAGAAAAGAGAGCAGGAAAAACGTAGAAGAGTTAGGGTTTTACAGTCGAAAGCTCGTCAAAAAGAGGTTCGTAAGCTTAAGGTTAAAGGGCGTCGTTTTCTCAGAGATTTATCTGGGCGTATGCCGCATTAAAATGATAGCCCGAGTACCTCATAGCTCAGCCAAATAAATGGAACCAATGGTCCCAATATTGAAGATATTGGTCCAGTAGCTGAACTTTTTGTATCTGTCGCAAAAATAAACTTTGATTTAAAAAAGACGGACTTGATAAAATTTATCAAGTCCGTCTTTTTTCTAAATATAAAATGAATGAGATTCTTTAATTAGAAACCACCATGCATACCAGCGCCAGGCATACCAGCACCAGCAGGTTCTTCAGACTTTACTTCAACTACTGCCGCGTCAGTTAGAAGGATTTGACCTGCTACTGAAACTGCATTACGAAGCGCTGTCGTCGTAACTTTAACTGGATCTACGATACCTGCATCGAACATGTTTACATATTCACCTACAGCTGCGTTAAATCCTACGTTATCATCAGCTTCGTTATAAACTCTCTCGATAACTACTTCGCCAGAGAATCCAGCGTTGTTAGCGATCTGTTGAGTAGATTTACGAAGAGCAGAAACGATGATCTCAGCTCCTAGTCTCTTCTCACCTTCGTAAGAAGAAAGTCTAGATTCTAATTTCTTAGAAGCTTTTACTAGTGCAGTACCGCCGCCAGGGATAATACCTTGCTCTACAGCTGCTCTAGTAGCACTAAGTGCATCTTCTAAACGTAGTTTTTTATCTTTAAGTTCTGGCTCAGTTGGAGCTCCTACTTTGATAATCGCTACGCCACCTGATAATTTAGCTTTTCTTTCGTTAAGCTTTTCTTTATCGTATTCAGAATCAGAATGAGAGATCTGTCTTTCGATTTGAGCTACTCTAGCAGCTACATCAGATTTAGTAGTATCGTAAGCCACAATTGTAGTGTTGTTTGCGTTAACTACTACTCTTCTAGCCTTACCTAAATGCTCGATTTTAACATCTGCTAATTTAATATCTAAATCATCAGAAACCACTTTAGCAGCAGTAAGAATAGCGATATCTTCTAACATAGCTTTTCTTCTGTCACCAAAGCCAGGAGCTTTAACGGCACAAGCTTTAAGAACTTGTCTTAAGTTATTAATAACTAATGCTGCAAGTGCCTCACCTTCTACGTCTTCAGCGATAATTAATAGTGGTCTGCCAGATCTTGCTACAGCTTCTAAAACTGGAACTAAATCGTGAGGGATATTAATTTTCTTATCTACTACTAGTACGAAAGCATCTTCTAGAACAGCCTCTTCTCTTTCAGAATCAGTTCTGAAATATGGAGAAATGTAGCCTTTGTCGAACTGCATACCTTCTACTACTTCAAGCTCAGTGTTAATAGATTTAGATTCCTCTAAAGTAATAACTCCTTCTTTACTAACTTTTTCCATCGCTTCAGCAATCATCTTGCCAACTTGAGGATCATTAGCAGCAGAAATAGAAGCTACTTGTTCGATATCCTTAGAAGACTCTACCTTACGAGCTTTGTCGATAAGGTGCTGAATTACAAATTCACTAGCCTCTTTCATGCCTTGAACTAAAATAACTGGATTAGCTCTAGCAGCTAAGTGACGCATACCAGCATCAAGAATAGCTCCGCTAAGCACAGATGCTGTAGTAGTACCATCACCAGCTATGTCATTAGTTCTAGAAGAAGCTTCCTGAATTAATTTCGCACCAAGGCTTTCAAATGGACACTCTAGGTCAGTGATTTCTTTAGCGATAGTAACACCATCTCTAATACACTGAGGTGCACCGAATTTTTTCTCTAATACTACGTTACGTCCAGCTGGACCTAATGTTACGGAAAGAATATCTGCTACTGTTTTAGCGCCTTTATAAAGAGCTTTTCTAGCATCATCTTGAGTTTTTATTTGTTTTGCCATAATAATATATCTCCTTTTTTAAGTACTATGCTTCTACTACTGCTAATATTTCGTTCTCTGAAAGAATTAGAAGATCTTCATTATCTACTTTGATTTCAGTACCAGCATATTTAGAGTAAATAACGATATCACCCTCTTTAAGATCGATCTTCTGTCTATCACCTTTTTCATTAAGTGCACCAGGACCGATAGCTAGAACCATTCCTTCAAGTGGTTTTTCTTGAGAACCGCTTGGAAGATAGATTCCACCTTCTGTTTTATCTTTAGCTTCAAGCTTTTTTATAACTAACTTATTACCAAGTGGTCTAAGTTTTTTCTTTGTTGCAGTTGCGCTCATATTTTACCTCCTAAAATATTCAACTAATTTCTTCCTGTGATTATATCATGCTTGAATCGGTAAAGATTAGATCTAGCTTTACTTATAACCTTTGATTTTAGATTTTTTTTAGAAATTTTAGTACTTGAAGGCAAGGGAAGCGCAGAGATTGGAGTTTCGCTACACGCTTTTATGGTATGTTTTGTTTTGGTTATGCTTTATGACTTTATTATCGTCGGTGGAGGAATATCTGGTCTCTACGCTGCTTATGAATTAAAGAAAAAAGGTTTTAAGGTACTTCTTTTAGAAAAGAATACAGTTGTTGGTGGTACTTGGAATAGTCTTCAATACAAGACTTCTATCTATGAACTCGGACCTAATACGATTTTAAGTAATTCTGATGAGCTTTTAGATTTAATTGAAGATTTAGGAATGGAAGATGACTTATTATCATCCCCGCTCTCTTCTGCGAAACGCTATATTTACCATCATCATAAATTAATAGAATTAAGTTCTAATCCTTTGCAGCTTTTAAATTCAGGTGTTTTGTCAATATTAGGTTTCCTGAGGATTTTTTTAGAACCTTTTTATCATAAGGCTTTTACTTCCTTTGGTCGCGTAATTTCAGAATCTGCTGCCGAACCTGTAATTTCAAATCTAAATACAGAAGAGTCTGTTAAGCAGTTTTGCGAAAGAAAATTTGGGTTTGAGCTTACTGATGTTTTAGTAAAGACTTTTCTCAAGGGAGTTTGGGCAGGGGATATTTCTAAGCTATCAGCGAATATTGCTTTGAGTAATTTAGTGAAGCTTGAAAAAAAATCTGGTTCGGTTTTTTGGGGGGCAATTACGTGTGCCTTGCAAGGTTTCATTTCGCAAATTTCTAAAAATCTGTTCAAGAGTGTCGCTTCGGATGAAATGCAGCTTGAATCATCTTTAAAAAAAGAATTTAGTAAAAAGAAATTTACACTATCCTTTAAGAACGGCTTGCAGTCATTAACTCAGGAAATAGCTGATGAACTATCTGAGTCTTTAAAGCTTAATACTGAAGTGGAATCTATTTTAAACGTGCATCATGAAAATGGCGAAAGCACAGAGCTTTCAGCGCATGAACAGCAGTATTATCTTTTAAAGACTAATCAAGGTGATTTTAAAGCGAAATCTGTGATTATCGCCTCTCCAGCATATGTCGCAGCTAAGCTTTTAGCAGATTTAGATTCTAAAGTTTCTGCTAGCTTGGCGAGTATAGAATATGCACCAATCGCGTTCTGTGCTTATGTTTTACCTAAAGCTAAGCTAAAAAAAGAATTAAAAGGGTTCGGTTTTTTATCAGCTGATGATTCTATAAAGGTTTTAGGTTCTATATGGGCTTCCGAGCTTTTTCCAGAGAGGAATTTAGATGACGAATATCTGCACATTAGCTTTATTGGTGGGGCTTTAAATACAAGTATTGTAAACGCAGAAATTGGAGTTTGCGAGCCGTCCCATCTTTGGGGTGAGTTAACTACGGAGCTTAGTTTGATTTATAAAGACTGGGCTAAAGAGCCTCTAGGGAAAGAGGATTTTAAGTTATTAGATATTAAAGTTTTAGATAAAGCTATTCCACAGCTTAATTTAGGGCATGGAAAATTAATCGAAGATTTACAAAAACAGCTCAGGACGGATAATCCTAAAATACACTTAATAGGTAATTATTTAAAAGGCGTATCTATAAAGGATTCGCTGCGCAGTGTAACTGAGCTTAATAATTATTTAGCTTAGTCCAAGGCTCATCATCAGCATAGGGAATATCGTTTACTATATCTTCAAGAGTGCTTCTGATGCTTAATAGAGAATTTTCTTCGACAATTTTAATCGGGATTTTTTTCTTGCGAGAAATTTCATATATCTGAGCATCTGGCTGAGCATAGCTTTTCAGAGCGAAGATCATATCTGCTTCATCGATGGTATTTGCGATAGTAAGCTCAATATCATGCCCACTCAAAGAGCGCTTTAATAGTGACTTAGATATGGCATAAGGATAAATAGCTAAGCTATTACCGTCTTTACTGAAAGGAAAATTACTGATTTGGCTAGAAAGCTCTTCCCTGTAGGGTTTTTCTAATATGGTAATTTCATCAGTATCTTTATTTCGAGTGCGAAGTTCGGGCTGAACTGTCCATCCTCTCAATATAGAATCTACGCTCATAGCTGTATTCTTGTGAACATTTACAGTATAGCGGTCTATAATTTCAACACAAATATCAAAAGTGGGCTTAGAAGCTCTTTCTAAGATGGTTTTCCTTGTTCCACGTTTACGTGCTTCATCATCACCTAAGGTTACAGACTCTATTCCACCTATCAGATCGCTTAAAGTCGGGTTCTGTATTATGTTTTCAAGGTTAATTCCATGAGCTGTACCGATTAATCTAACACCTCGCTCTGCGATAGTTCTTGCTGCGTAAGCCTCTTCCTGAGTGCCTATCTCATCAATGATAATAACCTCAGGCATATGATTTTCTACTGCTTCTATCATGATGTCATGCTGCTGAAGGTGTTTAGGAAGCTGCATTCTACGTGCTCTGCCGATAGCTGGGTGCGGTATATCACCATCTCCGCCTATTTCATTCGACGTATCTATGACAACAACTCTTTGTTCTTGCTCAGTAGAGATTTTATAAGCTATTTCTCTAAGAATAGTAGTTTTACCTACGCCCGGAGGCCCTAATAGTAAAAGGGATTTAGACTCTTGCAAGCAGTCTTTTATAATATCGACAGTGCCGAATACCGACCTACCAACTCGCATGGTTAAACCAACGATTTTATTAATTTTATTTCTAATGCAACTGATTCTGTGCAGAGTGCCTTCAAGACCAGCTCTGTTAGAGTCATTGAATTCACCAACTCTTGCGACGATATCATCAAGAAAGCTCTGAGTGACAATTCTTTCACCAAGCATTATTGTTTTTTGTTTAGAAAATCTAGCTTCTGGAATCCGACCCAAGTCTAGAACTATTTCTATTAACTTAGTTAGATCATGATTCAGTAAAATCTGTTTAACTTCTTTCGGTAATAAATCTACTATTTTTTGTACGTCGTCTTTAACGATATTTACCATTAAGTTAAGTCTCTTTTATTAATATTCCCATTTTAGTGGCTAAATCTATTTTTGTACAGCAAGATTTCTGTGATTTTCAGCATTTACTTTAGACTGATTAATGATCTCCTTACATAAATGCTTAGCTTCTTCTATATCAAGTTCCAAGATTCTCTTTCTGAGCCAAGAGCCAATGGCAATGCCATGAATTTTCACGCCCCGAGCATGTGCTTTAGCTAGGCTTTTATCATCAACTCCGCCAGCGATCTGCACGAAAATATTAGGTAGAAGTAAATTATTTTCCTTCAGTGCTTTTAAAACGACGTCTGCGTTATGTATGCTTTTTAAATCTTTATCGGTATTGTTGGGAAGTCTTGCACCAGACTGGGGAATGCCATCACACTGAATAATAATCAGGCGATCTTCAAAGTTGGGCTGCTCACGTGTCATTCTTGCGATAAATATCGCTGATTCAGCAAGCTCCTCATCGGTCATTTTTTCTGAACCAATAGAGAATGATTCGAGTTTTATGGAATTTAAATCAAGTTTTAAGTAGAAATTTTCCAATGCCTCAAGATCCTCTCCTAAGTGAATTTCAAAGGCAGAGGCTCCTAGGAGAAATAATCGATTTAACTCAAGTGGGTTCGATGCTGACCAATTTTCAAAATCTAAGGCATCGTAAGGGCAGTATTCAAGACAGTTAGAGCAGCCAAAGCATAAATCAGCTTCATAGCTGAAGAGATTTAAATCACTAAAAGCTGCAGATGGGCAGCTAGGTATGCAGAGCTGACATTTAGTACATTTATCTTCGTTAACTAGGATTCTTCTAAAATGGGGGTCTTTATCAATATTTACACTTATCATTAATAGTGGTTT
>RFQS01000104.1 GCA_009924885.1 Pseudomonadota bacterium
ATTAAGCCTGCCGCCAAAACTCTGATCAGTATTCTGCAACTGCATTTGAAACGTTTTTATGAATTTCCGCCCGAAGGGTGCGGAATGTGAGATCAATAAAACTAATTGCAGCCTGCTCAGTAGATCCTATCTTGCGATCATCTACAGCAAAGCGAGAAAGCAAATCCTGATAAAGTTTTAAATATTCAACTGTCTGTTGTTGTGCTCTAGTGTTAATCATAAGCCAAACCAAGTCTTACTAAGACCCTAGTGTACTTATATATTCAAAAAATTAAATTGCTATTAAGAAACAACCTTAAACCTGCTATCTTTCTACTTTTGAAGCTAAATTAGAGATTTACATATTTTAGTAAAGCCAAATCAGCCCCCTCTACCTGCCTATACTTAAAATTATAAAGCTCTGGTAAATACTCCTCCGGGTATGCCGTACCCAGTTTTAAACGATTACGATTTACAGTTTTTTCTAAACGCTGTTCTATAGTATTTACAGCTACATCTAAATGATAAACTGCGTAATCATGAGGAAGATCTTTAAAACGAATTTTCTCTAAACCAAAAACTGATTCGTGTATCTCACCACGAAACTCTATTCCTTCTAAATTACGAAATAGCCTAGTACGTGCATTATACCTGCCTTTAAAAGTTTTATTTGGGGCTACATAAGTCGCCGAGCCATCTTCATAAATTTTATTAATCCAGCGACTATACATACGATATTTAGAAAAAATTTTAGACTGAATAAGCTGCCTAATCCTTTCTGCTAGGAAGGTAGATAAAAATTCATCACTATCAAAAACTAAAATCCAGTCACTCTTAGTCGCTTTTATAGCTTGGTTACGGTGATAACTATAACCCCTGAAACTCTCTTCCTCTATGAGTTTCACCTTTAGATAAGATTTTAATATTAATTTAGTCGCATCAGTAGAACCTGTATCCACTACGATTATCTCATCAACTACATCATGGCAGGATTCTAAAGCAGCTTTAATAGTCTTTTCATTATTTTTAGTCAGAAGATTTAAAGCAAGAGTAGGATTACTAGGGTTGCTTAATGAGCTTAAATCAAATACAGCAGCGAAGTTATCAGAAAATTTCTTAAATTCACGCAGCAGAGACATTCTAAATTCCTTAAGGGCTAGGTTATGATTATATCTGAGATTCATGTCTAAAATAGCCCCCCTAGTTTCAATAATATTTTTCTGTTTTCTTAGCTTCGCTTGCTCACAGAAAAATCCTCCAGCGAAACCTTCACGCCCACTGCCTGTTAAATTCGAAGCAGCTGCAAGAACTAATCTAGAACAGGATTTTGAAACAGTAGCTGAGCTAAAAGCTTATAGAGAAATAACTGTCGCCGCAGAAAGAGCTGGGCAAGTAAATAGTATTTTAGTAAGGGAAGGTGACTCAGTAAACGAAGGACAAGCTTTAGTAAAAATTAAAGGTGATGATATTAAAGCTGAATTAGCTAAAGCGCAAGAAAATTATCGAATCTTTAAAAAACTCTATGACGAGGAAGCTATTTCTAGAACGGAATTTCTTGTCTATGAAACTGCTTTAAGGAATGTAGAAGCTAGTTATGGAAATTTACTTATAAGGGCTATTAGTTCTGGAGTAATAGGAAAGATTATCGTCGATCCTGGTGACTATGTGAGAATCGGTGACCCGATTCTGGAGTTAGTAAAAGTTCATCCTTTAAGAGTCTCCTACACTATTCCAGAGAGACTTATACCCTATGTCAGTCTCGGTCAGGAATTAGATCTTACGAGTGATGTCGATAAGACCGTCGTAACTAAAGCACGTATAGACTTTATTTCACCTAGCGTAAATTCTGAAACTAAATCCGTACTGGTCAGAGCCAGCTTAGCTAATAACACTAATATTCTAAAACCTAATCAGTACATTAGAATTAAACAGAAAGTAAAAGACAAAAATAATATCTTAGCTGTTAGAGAAGAAGCTATCTATCTCGATCAAGGGCAGGAATATGTTTTTATCGCAGAACCTGCTAATGAAGATGGTTTCTATAATGCTGTTAAAAAGCCTGTCGAAACAGGTCTAAGAAAAAATGCCTTAGTAGAAGTTACTAAAGGCATTAATGAAGGTGAATTAGTTATCTATGCTGGTCTCTACAGTATTTACGAAGGAGCTAAATTAAGCAGTGTCGATTAGTGATCTTTCCGTTAATAGACCAGTCTTAGCTAGTGTTTTTTCACTGCTGATAGTTTTGGTCGGTTTAATTTCTTTTACCCGCCTGCCCATAAGGGAATACCCAGACATAGATGCACCGATAGTCACTGTAACTACCGTCTATCCTGGTGCTAATGCTGAAGTTATAGAAAGTGAACTTACTAACGTTATCGAAGAAGAGCTGACGAGTATCAGTGGCGTTAAGTCTTTAATTTCTAATAGTAGAGATCAGGTTAGCTCAGTAGTAGTAGAATTCGAGCTATCTAAAAATATAGACACCGCTGCCCAAGACGTTAGAGAGAAGGTATCTAGAATCGCTTCCAAGCTACCAGATAACGCTAATGATCCACAGATCGCTAAAGCTGAAGCTGATGCTAGTCCTATAATGTGGATTTTAATTAAATCTGACGAAAGAGATTTACTGGAACTCTCTGAGTATGTAGACAGTAATATTAAAGACTATTTCCAGACCATAGATGGCGTCAGTAAAGTAATATTCGGCGGCGAGAAACGTAAATCCATTCAAGTTCTTTTAGACCCTCAGAAGCTGGCTTATCATGGTCTCAGCGTCCTTGATTTAGAAAAAGCGATGCGTGATAATAATCTAGAACTTCCTGGTGGTTTAATCGAATCTAAAAATACTGAGTTTAGTGTTAAAGTCGATGCGACGCTTAAAACAGTAGAAGCCTACGCTAACTTAATCGTTAAGCAGACTCCAACTGGCGTAATACGTTTAAGCGATGTTGCAGACATTAAAGAAGGAGCAGAAAATGATAGAAGCTTCGTTAGATTTAATGGTGAAAAGGGTTTTGGACTTGGGGTAGTAAAACAGTCTAAGGCAAATACAATACAGATCTCAGATGAAGTACACAAGCGTATTAAGGAATTAAAAACTAAAATACCTAAAGATATAAGCATGGAAGTCGGTTTCGACTCTGCAAAGTTTATCAAATACAGTATAGAAGACCTTTTCTTCACCGTTCTTTTTTCTAGCCTCCTCGTTATTATTATCATTTTTCTTTTCCTAAGAAACTTAAGAAGCACTTTAATCCCAGCTATCTCTATCCCTATAAGTATTATCGGGGTTATGGGTGGTCTTGCAGTACTCGGTTTCACTATAAATCTAATGACTCTATTAGGCTTAGTTATAGCGATAGGTATAGTAGTAGATGATTCAATCATAGTCCTAGAGAATGTCTATAGGAAAATAGAAGAGGGTTATGACCCTAAACTCGCTGCTAAAGAGGGTACTAAGGAGATCACTCTAGCTGTAATGGCGACAACTTTAGTACTTATAGTTATTTTCCTACCTGTTGCTTTCCTAAAAGGTCTTTCGGGCAGATTACTTTCTGAATTTGCATTTTCACTGTGTTTCGCTACCTTAATATCTGCTTTCGTCGCTTTAACTCTAACACCGATGCTCTGTTCTAAAATCCTTAGAAGACATAATGGTACTGTTGCCAAACGTGCAAGTTCAAGAAAAACTTTTATCGGTAAAATACTAGGAGCTATCGGTGATTTTTATGATTTTATCGAAAACACTTATGTAAACAGCATTCCATTCTGCCTAAGACATAAAAGACTCATAGTTATACTCAGTGCTATTAGCTGTAGCCTAATCTCAGCTGCGATGTTCACCTATATTCCTAAAGATTTTATACCGAATGAAGACAGAGGAAATTTCCTAACATTAATCCAAACCCGCACTGGAACTAACTTAGACTATCTCGATAAACAGATGCGTAAGGCTGAAAATATATTAAATAAAATCCCTGAAATGGATACTATTATCTCTGTAGCTGCCTTCGGCAGAGATGGACCAGGTAAAGTTAATCAGGGGATTATGATTAACAGATTAATACCTTGGGATGAGCGTTCTAAAAACGTTTTCGCAATAGCTGGACCATTATTCGACACGTTTAGATCTATTCCAGAGGCTTTCGTCTTACCGATATTTCCATCTTCAGGACCAGAAACAGGTTTCGGTTCACTACCGATAGAAATAGTTTTAAAAAGTCAGAATATAGATTTTCTATCTAAACTGAGTAAAAAAATACTTGCTGAAGCGAACAGCTTACCTAGACTGATATTCAGTAAATCAGATTTGAGCTTTAATAAACCAGAGTTAGAAGTACGCATAGACAGGGATAAGGCTCAAAAGCTTGGCGTGAATATGCGTGAGATAGCGCGTAGTTTACAGATACTCTTCGCTAGCGATGATCTAACTGAATTTAACCTTAAAGGTGAAAATTATAAGGTTATAGCGAGGTTACCTAAATATGAAAAAGATGAAATTCGTAAACTAGGCGAAGTACCTATTAAAACAGAGAGCGGGCAATTAATCGCCCTGTCTAACTTAATAGAGGTCACTCCTAAAGTAGGTGTAGAGGAATGGAATCACCTAAACAGAAGACGCTCTGTGAGCATTCAAGCAGCACCAGTCCCAGGAGTACCTGCTAGTGAAGGTTTAAGAGATTTAGAAAAACTGATTTTTAAAATCGTCGCAGAATCTCCAGATAAACCAGTAGATTTCGAGATAGATTACAAAGGCGTTTCTAGAGAAGAAAAAGAGAGTAATACCGCTCTTTATATCACCTTTGCGATAGCCTTACTTTTCGCCTACCTGTTTCTTGCTGGGCAGTTTGAGAGCTTTAGAAGTCCACTCGTTATTTTATTTACAGTACCACTAGCGATTACTGGCGGTCTTTTGGGGCTTGCCATATTCCAGCTCTCCCCACTGATTACGAAGACAGCCATAGGGCTAGGAGCGCCTTTCTGGATACAGTTTGTGATTCCACAGTTTAATAACATCAGCATTAACATCTACAGCCAGATAGGGATAGTAATGTTAATCGGGCTAGCTTCTAAAAACGGTATTCTCTTAGTCGAGTTTATAGATCAACAACGTGAAAAAATGCCAGTCTATGATGCGATACAAGCAGCTTGCAGGCTGCGTTTAAGACCTATACTAATGACAGCTTTAGCTACAGTATTAGGTATATTACCTATCGCCTTAGCTACAGGTATAGGCTCACAATCTCGTCAGAGTCTGGGTGTAGTTATAGTCGCTGGTATGCTTTTCTCTACTTTCCTTACTCTGTTTATTATTCCTTGTCTTTATGCTTGGATTGGGAGGAAGGAGTTGAAGGGTGAGTGAAACCAGATTTCCATGAATTTACTAATTTTTAACTTAAATGGGTATAATTTGATAATAGATGCTAAAAAATGATAGAAATATATCAAAAAAGTCTACTAAGGTGGGTTCACTGCATGCACTTATACAAGTAGCAAGACCTGCTGCCAAAAAGGTTAACGATAAAGACACTAGAATACAGATCCCAATTAGTTCTGAAAAGAAGAGGCATCTTGAACTTAAAGCAGAAAGTGCAGGTTTTGATTCAGTAACTGATGTCGTTAGATTTTTAATTAATAATTTTCTTCAAGAAAACATTAATATATCTTTGAATAGTAGAATGCCTTCTATTAATTTGTCTAACGAAGAGCAAGATGAATTGTTAAAAAGTCTAGAAGATAAAAAGCAAGGTAAAGTTAAGGTTTTTAATCCTAAGAGTGCTTCATTTCACAAGTCTCTGATTGATTTTGCTGAAGAGGATGATTGATAAGATCCTTATAAAAACATGAGCAATAATTATAAAATTGAATTTACAAAATTTGCAGCAAAGAAGTATGCCAAGCTTTGTAAAAAAAGTAAGATTTTGGAAAAGCAAATTAGTAAAGCTTTAGAAAGTCTCTCTGTAGATCCTTTTTCTCCTAGCTTAAATACTCACGGTGTGAATACTGCCATGTATGATGGTAAAGTTTACAGCTCTTTTGTTAGCGGTGATATTAGAATTATTTGGGAATTTAGTAACGATTCTATACGCATACTTATTTTAAACATAGGTGGTCATTCTGGGACTAATAATGTTTATAGTTGAAAAGGGAGTAATATTGAGTAAGATTTTCTTCGTTAAATGAAAGAAAAAACATTACACAAATGGTCTTCGCTAGTGGAGTTTCTTAAAAGCTCTTCCTTGGCTTTTTTAGCCTTATCCTTATCAATTGAGTTAATAAATTTATCTTTAAAACCCTCTCAAACTCAAGGACTTGCTTTATTTAACAATATTGTTTTTTCATGGATTCTAATAGGCATATCTATTTTTTATATAATCTTTCTAACTTGCTCTAAGAAACTCACTAAACCAGATACTCTAGGTATTTTATTTGCAGTGGTAGTTCTTGGGTTTTTAAAAATAGATTCTTTTAGATCTTTGTTTGATTTTCCTGTTTTAGGAGGCAGTGATTCTATATATTCTAAATTCCCTTCTATCTCAGTTTTAGTGATAGTGATAGTACCGATTACGGCTTTAGTAATAGAAACATTTACGGCTTGCTGTAAGAAGGAGGAGCCGTTCAAGGTGCTGATGCTGGAAATCCTAGAATTAATAAAACTAATTAAGACTTGGTGTAAGAAGGAACAGAGCCTAAAAAGCTCTAGCAGTGAGCAAGAAGAACATTATGGACGTAAAGAATTTGCTCAAAAATTTTTAGATATGGTTCTAGAGTATAAGCCAGATAATAAGGATAAAGATGAGGCAGAAATTTTTGGTCTACAAGCTTCTTGGGGCAGTGGTAAAACCAAGACTATAGAATTTATTAAAGAGTATGCTGAAAAGAAATACAAGGATAAACTTTTACTTATAGACTTCAATCCTTGGTACTGTACAGATCCTAGCCAGATCGCTTCTGAGTTTATATCTGTTTTAAAGGAAAAGTTAAAAAAGGAATTTCCGCTTCGCAGTCTAGCTTTAGATAGTAATTTAGAAAGATATAAAAATCTTTTAAATACTCAATACCAATCTGCTTTTACATTTTTATTGAATCTAGAAGGCTCTCGTGAGCATGAATTTAAAGAAATCAATAAACATTTACCTGAGATTATTCAAGATAAACAAATCCTCATTATTATTGATGATATAGATCGTCTAGAAGCAGCAGAGTGTATCAAAACTTTACAGTTAGTAAGGCAAATAGCGAGTTTCAAAAAAATAAAATTTATAATAGCTTATGACAAAGAGCATCTACATAGGGTTTTAGAAAAATCAGATCTCGATTTAAAGTATTTAGATAAAATTTTTCCTAATGAAATTGATCTTCCTTTAATTCCAGAGCGTCATTTAGTGGAAATGCTTGTGAATAAGCTCCACATTCCTAAAAAGATTAAGGAAAAGATTACTAACAAAATTAACCAAGAAAATGATGATAGCAGTACGCTTTCTAGAGAAGTAAAGCTTTCTAGAATTTTATCTAAAGAAATAAAAACCTTTAGAGATTTAGAGAAGCTCTCACAGAGTTTTAATAATGCTTATGGTTTTCTAGGTGATAACGTTGATCCCTATGATTTACTTGTACTTAAGCTTTTAGATTTGAAATATGCTGATGTGTATAGGACGCTCAAAGAGAATCGTCAGGAGTATTTAATTCTGCAATCTTCAAATATTAGCCCAGAGTTAGGACCTCGCTTTTATTTATTATTACTGGATTCAGAGTCTCTAGTTAAGCCAGCTATAGAGCTACTTAGTTATTTATTTGGTGAACCGATTAGTGAAAAAGTAAAACAAGATGGATATCGTCCAGATTCTCCAAAAGAGCATCTCGGTATTATTTCAATTAGATTCCGTTATTCTTATGAGGGGACTGTTGCCAGCCCCAGTAAATACCGATAGGCATTTGCATTAAGAGTCTTTGCAGGAGTAGGTTTTGATGATAAAATCAATGAAGATATGTTTACCAACGAGTCTCTTCAATTAGATTTCCATTCAAAACTTTTGGAGGATTTAGTTCCAAAAGATCATGCATATAGGAAACTATTAAAACTAGTAGATTTTGAGTCATTAGCA
>RFQS01000105.1 GCA_009924885.1 Pseudomonadota bacterium
ATTTATCGTTAAGTTACTTGACATAAAAGTTTTAGATAAATTCTGTAGAAAACTTTCTATTAAAATTACTCTGACAAGTTTTCTACATAGCCAAGTTCAATTAACTTGTTCAAAAGTTTTTCCACAGAATCGTTTATATTAGTCTCTTCCGTGTTAAGAGTTAGATCTGGATTTTCTGGAACATCGTAGGGATCACTTATTCCAGTAAAATTCTTAATTTCACCAGCTCTTGCTTTCTGGTATAATCCTTTCACATCTCTTTCCTCTACTTTTTCTAGACTGGCTTTTATAAAAACCTCTAAGAAGTTTTTACTATAAGTTCTAGCTAATTCCCGAGCTTCTTTATAAGGAGCTATCACTGGTACTATAACTAAGACATTATGTTTAGATATTTTTCCTGCTAGAAAGGCGATTCTTTGTATATTTGTAATCCTATCTTTTCTCTCAAAACCAAGATCTTTATTTAAATGCTCTCTAATCTCGTCTCCATCAAGCATTTCTAAAGGAAAATCTTGATTATTTTTTGAAAGCTTTCCTGTTAGTGCGTTTGCGATAGTACTTTTACCAGAGCCAGATAGACCAGTTAACCAGAGAGTAAGACCTTTTTTCAGTTTATATTTCATTTTCTTTTTTAGTTTAACATTGGAATTCATGTTCTGATCTTTACTCGGACTCTGTATTTTATCTAAAGGCTTATTTAGCCATTGATTTAAAACGTAGTCACAGTCTGAAAATATATTGGTGAGTGATTCTATTTCTTCTTTTTTAAACTTACTTAAAACATAATTAGCCCTTTCATCTCCTTGGGGATTAGGTCCTATGCCTATTCTAATTCTAGAAAAGTTTTTATTACCTAGCTTACTTATAATATCTGCGACACCATTGTTACCAGCAGCACTTTTACCGAATGAGAATTTGACTGTCTTAAAATCTAAACTTAGTTCATCATGAACAACCAAAATATTTTCAGGTTTAATTTTGTAAAAACTACAGAATTTTTGGACACATGAACCAGAAAGATTCATATAAGTTAAAGGCTTAACTAGAATAATGCCTTCACCGATACTTTTGTTAAATATTTTCTTCTGAGTATTTTCATTGATTTCGCAGCATAAAGCTTGAAATTTTTTATCCTGTTTAAAATCTAAAGAATATTTTTTAGTTAAATAGTCTAAATACTCAAAACCTATGTTATGCCTAGTGGATTTATATTTATCCTCAGGATTTCCTAGCCCAATAATTAATTTCACACCTGAATTATAACTAGTAAATGCCTTTTTTTATCAAAATTAGGACTTTGGTTCGTTTCCCAATGTAGAATAAAATCTTAAGTATGGATGGTGAAGATAGAGAGCTTGTATCTACTCTTGTCGAAGAGATTTTTGGAAGATCGGTTACGGAGGAGACTCTGAACCTTATTTATGCTTTAATAATGAAAAATTTAGATTCATAGTAGATGCCACTGTCAGAAAACGAAATTAAAAAAAAGATAGTACTGTCCTTACTGGATTTCTCTACTCACACGGATTTATATTCTGATGATGAAGTTAGCCCTTCAAGCAAAAAAGAAATGCTAGCTATAGCTCTTGAAGTAAATAAGCTAATTAAAAATCTTTCACTACCTAATAATGAAATGGAGTTATATAAGCAGGGTAATTATATAAAACCTAGAAATAAAAATTATTTAAGAGTAAAACGAGCTGCTGAGCTTGTTTTCTTTTATAAAGCTGATTTAAATGTTATATCTATGGATTTAGGTGTAAGCATTTCAGAAGCTAGTGAACTATCTGATGTGGCTATTGAATATATTTCTGATAATTTAAAGTTAAATGATTTTACTAAAAGTTTAATTAGTGATAAACCGATAAAACCCAAACAGTCTGGAACAAGGTCTCAGACAGCTACACAGCAGCCATTACCGCCACAAAGTAAGTCAATAGGATGCATGGCACCTATTTTATTTCTTGTTTTGTTAGGGTCGATAGGTTACATGATATACGATAGATTCTTTATGAATAACGCGACCCAGCTCACATCACTTATGAATGAATATAGGTCTGATAATAGACAGTTAGCTTCTTTGTCCGTGGCTTCTAAATCGAAAGAGATAGTGATAAAAGGCTCTGGCGCGTTAATTAAAGTATTCGAAGATTATAAAACTGGTTTTAGAATTGATAATCCAGGACTTAATCTTAATCTTCAAGTAACAGATTCTACTGTTGCGATTAATGATTTAATTGATGGAAAAATTGATGTCGCTTCTTGTTCGAGAATACCTACAGTTGCAGAAAGAAAGAAAGCAGTAAAACTTTCTAATAAAGAACTTGTTGATCATAAAATAGCCTTTGATGTTGTGGTCGTCATAGTAAATAAAGCTAATCCGATAGAAGTATTATCAGTAGAGGATCTTCAGAAGATTTATTCGAAAGAAGCTATTAGATGGAGAGATTTTCAAGGCTTTGATGCTCCTATTAAAAAATACTCTAAAACTTTTGAACACGGTACGGTTAGTTTCTTTAAAGAGAGAGTTCTTTATGGTGACGCCTTTTCTAATGATGTGACTCAGATTTATGATATTAAGCAGATTCTCGATTTAGTTGAAAATGATCCTAACGCTATTTCCTTTGCTAGCTTAAGTGATGTTAAAAACCGTAATGTGAAAATACTTAATATAGCTACGGTATTTGATGACAGAGGTGTTTCACCAGTTACTATAGATGTAAATGGTAATGTGAGTATTGCGGTTGATATGGTGAAACAGGGTCAGTATCCATTATCTAGATATCTTTATTTAGTTACTGCTGGTAAATTAACGACTAATGTAGCTAAGTTTATAGATTATATGAGAAGTGGAAGTGTGCAGTCTAAGCTGGATAAATATAGTTTAGTTAGTATTTATGACTAGTTTTTATTAGAGTAAGATTAATTTAAATTACGAAACATCTCTAAAACAGCTTTCTCAGTATTTTCCCAGTCTAAACAGTCATCAGTAACGGAAATACCATATTTTAATTCTGTTAAATTTTCTGGAATAGCTTGGCTGCCACTATAAATATTTCCTTCTACCATAAAACCTACTACTGATTTATTTCCCAGATTTTTTTGGCGGGTTATTTCTTCTAATACAGCAGGCTGTTTATAAGGATCTTTACCAGAGTTAGCATGGTTACAGTCGATTATCATTTTAGTTTTTATCTTAGACTTCTCTAACTCAGCCTCATATCCTTTAATATGTTGCTCACTATAATTAGGTCCACCATTGCCACCACGTAGAACTACGTGACAGTTTGGGTTTCCATTAGTATGAAAAACAGAAAGTTTACCATCTTCCTGATGGACACCTAGAAAACTATGAGGACTGATAGAAGACTTTATTGCATTAATAGCGACTGTAACATCTCCATTGGTGGCATTTTTAAAACCAACAGGCATAGAAAGCCCACTTGCCATTTCTCTATGTGTCTGAGATTCAGTAGTTCTAGCCCCAATAGCTGTCCAAGTGACGAAATCAGCGATATATTGAGGAACTAAAGGGTCTAACATTTCAGTCGCACACGGGACTCCCATCATGTTGATAGTTTTTAATATTCTTCTAGCAGTGCGCAGCCCCTCTTCGACATGGAAAGAACCATTTAGATGTGGATCATTAATTAAACCTTTCCAGCCAGTGGAAGTTCTGGGTTTTTCAAAATAGACTCGCATAACGATTTCCATTTTGTCTTTAACCTGTTCTCTTAATTGGCTAATTTTTTCAGCGTAATGGTAAGCAAGCTCTTGATCATGGATAGAACAAGGTCCGATAATGGCAAGTAGACGAGAATCCTCACCCTTGATAATTTTTTTTACGGCTTCACGACTTTGGTAAACGTGATCTGTTACAGTATCACCAGCTGGAATTTCCTCTCTGATTTGTTTTGGTGTTACCAACTCATCAATTCTTTCTATGTTGACATTGAATACTTTAGTTTTTTCTAAATTTTTCATTATGTAGTCCCAATAATAATTTTACGGTATTGTATAATTAATTTTGTCATTTCTATACTGGAAAAAGGATTAATTAAAAAAGGAGAAATTATGGGAGTATTAGTTGGAAAACAAGCACCTGAATTTACAGCACCTGCTGTAGTAAACGGAACAGAATTCAAAGAGATTAAATTAAGTGATTTTAAAGGTAAAAAGTATGTAGTACTTTTCTTTTATCCTTTAGACTTCACATTTGTTTGTCCTACTGAATTACACGCGTTCCAAGCTAAATTAGCGGAATTTAATTCATTAGATACAGAAGTTATCGGAGTATCTGTGGATTCTAAATTCTCACATGCTGCTTGGTTAAACACAGATAAATCAGAAGGCGGAATTAAAGGCGTTAAGTACGCTGTAGTTTCTGATCTTAAAAAAGAAATTACTACTGCTTATGATGTTCTAGAACCTAATATGGGAGTAGCTTACAGAGGCTTATTCCTAATCGACAAAAATGGTATCGTTCAACACCAAGTAGTTAACAATCTTCCATTAGGTAGAAATATTGATGAGGCTATCCGCATGGTTAAAGCTCTTCAGTTCTTCGAGAAAAATGGTGAAGTTTGCCCAGCTAACTGGAATGAAGGTGCTAAAGGCATGAAGCCTAACGAAGATGGTTTAAAAGAATTCTTTTCTAAAGAAGCTGCCCTCGCTTAGTTCTTAGCTTAATAAAACAAAAAAGATCCCTGTTATTTAAAGTAACAGGGATCTTTTTTGTTTGTAAAAAAGTAATCTTAATTTTCAAAATTTTTTAAACGCAAAGATACTCTTTTTTAAAGTCAAGTGATCAAAGGTTTCCTAGCAGAGTATAATTTTCCTTTAAAGAGGAAAAAATTTTACATGAAGTTAAAAATATTATTTGCTTTAGTATTTACTAGTTTCTTGATTCAGCCAGCTTTTGCTGCTGATAAAGGTATAGCAAAAGTAGGCCCCGTTTCTTTAAAGAGTGTTAGCAATAATGAAGGAGCAAGTTCTATTGCTGCTGCTTTAATTGGAGATACTTATCAGATCAGCTTGGGTGGAGCTGTTGGATTATCTTCTGGCGTAGTTTCAGTATACTTGCCTTCTGATACGGTGTTTACGAAGGGACAAGAGTTTGATGTTACTAGTTCTGGAGATGAGGCAACAGGTTCAGCAAATATTCTTTTTTTAGTTCAGAAAACACAAATTAAAGGTAGCAGTGCTGTAATAACAGGGTACTCTACGGATAATGATAGTGAGGCAACGGGAAAGCTTAAAGTAGTGGCTTATAATGCAGAGACTAAAGAATTAAAAATCACTTTATCTGCGAAAGTAGCTCCTTATATAAGAACTGTTAACTTAGCTGCTAAGACTATAACTAAACCAATTCAGGTTACAGCAAATATAGTTGTTACATTACCTTGATATTGAGATTAGTATATTTTAGATTTAATAAGAGCTTTTATTTGCGATAATGTTCTAAGGAAGAAGATAAAGGAGATTTTATGCCACATACATTACCTAAATTACCTTGGGACATTGCTGCTCTTGAGCCGAATTATTTAAAAAGTACTATGGAATTCCATTATGGTAAGCACCATAACACATATGTAACTAAGCTAAATGCTGCTCTAGAAGGCACAGGACATGAGAATGTCGCTATTGAAGAGCTGTTAACAGGTTTAAAAACGAAAGACTTTCCAGCTGATAAAAGACAGGCTGTTATTAATCATGGTGGCGGTCATTATAACCATACCCTTTTCTGGAATATTCTTGGTCCTAATTCTACAGAAGAGCTCTCTGGCGAGTTAGCTGAGCAGATTAATAAAGATTTTGGTAGTTTCACTGAATTCAAAGAAAAATTTGCTACTAACGCTACGAATCTTTTCGGTAGTGGTTGGACTTGGTTAACTGTGAAAAAAGACGGATCTCTTCAAATAGAGAACACAGCTAATCAGGATAACTGCCTTATGGATTCAGATCGTAAGCCTATTATGGTTCTTGATGTTTGGGAACATGCTTACTATTTAGAGTATCAGAATTTACGTCCTAATTTTATTACAACATTCTGGAAAATGGTTAACTGGAAGCAAGTCGCAGAGTATTATGCTTTAGCGAAATTAGGTAAAACTATTATTAATCTTGATACTGTAGCCGTCTAATATCATTTTGGAAAATTCTTTATAGAATTTTTTGGAAAAATATCTTGAAGCCCTGTACGCAAAGTAGAGGGCTTCTTTTTTTTTATAGTAAAAAATCTGAATCGGATTCTCTTATATTATTGATGATAAGAAAGATTATTTTGACTTTTTGAGAGTCAAGGTAATATAACTTTAAATATAAATACGGTTTCTGTGAGTTCTTAAAAAATCATTTGGGGGAGACTGTGTTTTGTATTGATGTACCTGATAAAAGAGGAAATGAGAGATGAACATAATAAGAAGATCTATATTAGTAAATTTAGTGTTAGCGATAACTTTTGGGACGACGCTTCCATGGATGAGGCCGGTTAAAGCTGAATTTGCTCCGTTAGAGTGTGTATCTGGTAATTGTCAAATACTTACGTATATCCAAGATAAAGACCTGATAAAAAATTTCCCGGAAAGTGCTACTAAGGTTCAGCTCCGAGTTAATACTCAAAATTTCTTGTCAGCTAACTCTACACAAGAAACATTCTCCTATCGTGCTTATGAAATAAATACATCAGGCCGAAAAGAAATTATTTCTAGAACTTATGTAAAGTTCCCAGCTAAAGCAAAAAATTCTAAAGATTATCAAGTGGATCTTGATATTAAACCTTTTATCGGTACAAAAAAGATTTATGTAGAGTGGTTTACTTCTAATGATGAACTTGCTTTGACTAATTCATTTAATGTTAAAGCTACTGGTTCATATGCAAATAATCAGGCAGAAAGTTTAAATATAGGTGGTTCTAATGTTGACAAGGATGCCATGATAGATTTCTTTGTTAATAATGTTAAATGGACAGCGAATACTCGTGGTGACGCTAAAGCTATTTCTGTAATTCCAGATCAGGATACGGGAACGGTGGAAGTTAATATTCCTATCATTCCATCAGGTATCAGAGTTCCTTTACAAAGAAAACAAATAGCTTATAACGAAGTTACTAGTACTGGCTCTGAAACTGATACTACAAGCACTGGTGTTAATGCTTCTGTAAATACAGCTAACTTCCCTATGATTCTTGAGAATGGGAACATTAAAGCCCTTACTTCTAGCCAAGATCCTTCTGTGCCAGTACTTGTAATTACTTCAAATAGAAGAGTCGGTGTCAATGAAGATGCCCCTGTAGCTACTTTAGATATAGCTCCAGGAAATAATGCTAGTGCATTACCAATTATGAAGTTTGGGGCTAGCCCTCTAGTTTCTGCACCTATAAATGGTGCTTTTGAATTTGATACAGCTGGAGATCTTTATTTCACTTCTAATGGCGTTCGTAAATATTTTGTTCTTAACCCAAACTCTTCTAGTGCTGTTAAAAAATTAGAAAGTACTTCTAACCCTGGTAAGTTTTTAACTCTTTCAGGTGTTAATGATGTAGTTTTGAATGGTACAGCTGCTGTTAATTTAAATTTACCTTCCGCGAATGGCACATTAGCTCGCTTAGAAGATTTAGGCACTTTGCCAGCAAGTTCAGTAGATGCTTCTGAAATAGCAGATGGAAGCGTAACAAACGCAAAATTGGCTACTGATGCGGTAACGAGTAACAAAATATTAGATGGAACAGTAGCTTTAATCGACCTATCAAATGATTCAGTAAATTCTTCTAAAATAGTAAATGGCTCAATTCTGCCCGCAGATTTAGATCCATCAGTATTCTCGTCATTTACAGTTGGTACTAATAGTGTAACTTCTACTTCAATATTAGATGGAACTATTACAGGAGCA
>RFQS01000106.1 GCA_009924885.1 Pseudomonadota bacterium
ATCCATTACTAACTCCGCAGCAGTAATCTCTCCAGCCGTATTGACGGTGACTTTACCTTTCTTGACTTTGATTCCGCCAGTGTGTTCTGCGATTACAGGTGAACCATTGGTGCCGTACCATCTTACTGAGCTACGGTTAGGGTTCATCTCTAAAGTCTCACCGATAATAGCAGTGGAAGATTTTTTATCTTTTGTTTCTTTGCTTTTTTTCTCTGCGAAAACAGAGCTGTTAAATTGAGCGAAGAACGCCATGCTGATAAAGACAGCGAGCTTTAATAAATTAGGTAAAGATTTCTTTAGAGTTTTCATTTTTGTTACAACAATTGAGTATACTATCAGTGGACGTATAGATTATATGGGTCAAAGAAAGAAAGTTATTATTATTGGTGGTGGTTTTGGGGGTATTTTTACTGCTCGGAAGCTGGCTAATCATAATATTGATGTTCTACTTATTGATAAACAGAACCATCATCTTTTTCAACCCTTACTTTATCAGGTAGCGGCAGGGATTCTTTCTCCAGAAAATGTAGCGATACCTCTCAGACTGGTTTTCGCTGATAATAAGAATGTGAAAGTAAGAATGGAAGAGGTTCTTAGTGTAGACAGATCTGCTCAGAAAGTCGTAACTAAGGAGAATGAATATTTTTATGATTTTTTAGTAATTGCGACGGGCAGTACTTATAATTTCTTCGGTCATAGTGAATGGGCGAAGCATGTTTTTACACTGAAAACTTTAGCTGGGGCATTAAAGCTTAAAAATCATATTCAGACTCAGTTTGAAAGAGCTTTGATTAGTAAGGACTCTGCTGAAAAGGAAAGATTGCTGACCTTTGCGATAGTAGGAGCCGGTCCTACTGGTGTTGAGATGGCTGGAATAATTTCTGAAATAGCGAAAAAGTTCACTCAAGAAGAATCTGCGATTAAGTTTCAGGATATTAAAGTTAATCTGATTGAAACTGCCGAAAGACCATTAGCTGCTTTTTCTACATATCTTTCTGACTATTCAGTGCAGGTTATGCATAAGCTGGGTATCCAAGTAAAGCTCAATACCACTGTAGAAGAGATACAGCATAATTATATTAAAACATCTGAAGGTGAAATCCACTCTAACACGATTATCTGGGCGGCTGGTGTTTTGGGCGTGGGAGCTGCGAATCTCTTGAATATTTTAAAACCAGCAAGGGGAAATAAGGTAACCGTAAATGAATATTTGAATCTGTTTGATGATGATAAAGTTTTTGTTATTGGTGATACTGCAGAGCTTATGCAAAACGACAGACCTTTACCTGGACTGGGTTCGGTAGCTAAGCAGCAGGGTATTTATTTAGGTAGAGCTTTGAGGAAAATAGTTCGAGGTGAAGACCGCCGCGAGATAAAACCCTTTAAGTATGAGGATTATGGCATTATGGCGATAATCGGTAAAAGAGCTGCTGTAGCTGAGTTGCCTTTAGTTCATTTACAGGGTGCCCCAGCATGGATACTGTGGGGATTAGTGCATTTACTATTGTTAATAGGTTTTAGAAATCGCGCTATTGTGCTTTTTGATTGGGTTTGGACTTATTTGGCTGGGAATTATTCTTCGCGGGTAATAAATCAAGTGAATTACGAAGCCTAAAAGTCTTATTCTGACGAAAGGGTACAGTATGGAATATATGGAAGGGGTTTTAAAATATAAATCCTACTGTACCGATTAAATTAAAACCAGCTTCAGGCCTAACGCCATTAAGATCATTAATAAGAGGAAATCCTGCTAAAAAACCAAGGATAATTTTATCTTCAATTGCAAGTTTGACACCATTCATCCAATTGATAAGTAAACCACCATGGGCATCATCTTTTATACCATCATATGTGACTTTTTCTTGCCACATGCTATTGACCTCACTAACTAAGCTCCAGCGAGTTTCTTGACCAAGAATTTCTTTAGGAAATATTTTTTGAAATTTATTTGGTTTTTCTTGATCTATGATGTAATTCGCTGCTAGATTGAAGTTGACGATATCGCCGACTATGGTGTTTTGTGAACCTTGATTTGAGAGTTTATAGAGAATATTTGAGTGCAAGCTGAGATCTTCTAATTTTTCGCTTTTAAAGTTTTTACTAATCGCGATGCCCATTAATGGGTCCCAAGATCCAGATCCTGGTTGATGATCAGCAGATAATCTATAGCCATCTTTATCTTTTTCATTGGTAAAGCCTGTTGGGAACTCTAGTCCAGCGACTAGGGCTGTATGTAAATTTATCTTTTCTATTTTTGGTAACTGATACTTGAGCATTATGCTCATATCTCCTAGCCCAATTGAATCATCTTCATCATAGGTAAAGCCTTCATAGGTGTATTGTGAGTTGAAATTGCTTTGAAATGGGTAACTGATCATTACGCTAAGATCATCAGTAATCCCATAAAGTAGATTCGCTGAAACTTGCATGGTTGCTGAATTTGAGTGTGCATGAATCCTGCGACGATTGATGGCTTTCATTTGTGAGATTGTAAATTCATCGTAATTTTGATAGTTAATTCCTGTGCTTAAAACGAATTTACCTTTAGGTAAAGTGTAGGCTGGCATGGTCATAATGGGGCCATCTATGCTGCTTCCACCAAAGGCTCCAGAACAAGCACAACTACAGGCTGAGACTTTAGAGCTATGTAGCTGTAGAAGAAGGGCTGCAATAATGCCAAGTGAATATATGATTAAGCTTCGAGCTCGGCACTGTTGCCGAACTCCAATTCCTGCGTTTTCGTCGTCCTCATGATCCTCATGTAAGCTTGATAAATCAAGCTTGTATTTCTGCTTGCTCGAATATGAGCCACTTACGTGACTCGCATTCTCGGCATCGCTAGAAATTACCCGTACACTGCGGTCATTCGTCCTCCTCAGCCTTGAACTTGCACGTTCGGCAACAGTGCCAGCTAGCAGTCCCTTGAAAATTTTTTTTAATTTGGTTTTGGTTTTAGCTATTATGGAATTCAGCATGGTGAAAAAAAATATAGGACAGTTATCAGAAGAGACAGGTTTTAGTATACAGACTATTAGATATTATGAAAGTTTAGGACTCTTACCAGCACCAGATCGTAGTGATAGCGGTTATCGAAAATATGATGAAAGTTATTCACAGCATATTAATTTTATAAAGAATGCTAAAAATATGGGCTTTAGTCTTGATGAAATTAAAGAACTTATTTACTTGAAGTCTTCGAATGATGCTCTAGGGAAAGATGTTAAGCATATGGTGAAACTTAAAATGGAAGAGCTTGCAAAGCAAATTAAAGAATTAGAAAATACCTATAATTACCTTGCAAGCCTTAACCAATCTTGTAGTGGTAAAATGCAGACTAAAAATTGTCCTATACTGAAGCAACTTTCAGACTGATTTTCTTTTAGAGACCGTTGTTTGTGCAGTGTCTCTTGAAAGTCACTTAGTCTTGAATTATTACATCAACTTGTTTTATTATGACGTTTTCAACCAGCACAGTACGAGCTTCTGCATTACTAGAGTAAGTAACTCTTACTCCAGAATTATCTTCGCCGTCTAATTTACTAAAATCGGTCCAAAGAACATAGCTAGTATCACCATCTTCAATAAAATAATACAGAGATTTATCATTATCATAAGTCGCTAAAACTCTTGTAAATGTTTTAGGTCCTGCTTCAAGCTGAAAAGTCTGATCTAATCTTAGTGAAGTGTTACTTCTATTAATTTTCTTAATAGTGAAGTTGCCTTTATTTTCACCATTAATTAATATCTGAAAAGTTTTTCCAATAGAATCACGAATCGAGGTTTCTGAACCATGGTCATGACCAGCATGTGCTTGCACAGAATTAGCAAAGCCAATGAATAAGGCAAGGCCAAGTATAAAACTAATTACTTTTTTCATATATTATTTCTCCTGAAATTTAAACTACTAAATTTATTTTTATTGTACTATATAGCTGGCTATAGAGTTTATGGCTGAGTGGAATTTAATAAATATATTCTATTTTTTCTGTACAAATTCTCTACCACTAGGGAGCCTTCCCTAAGCAACCCATCCTCACCCCACACTGCGTGCGGGTATTCCAAAGCCAAAAGACAGGACTTTTAAAGTCCTGTCTTTTGGAGTGTGTGTGGGGGAAACGAATTATACTTCCGTATCTGCCTATATATAGTTTTGACTCAGATTTTTTTGATAAAGGAATTTGAATGCTTTACAATCAATTTGGTTAAAACTTTCATAAATTGTTATTTAAAACACTAGATAAGCATGTATTTTCTGAATTTTGGTTCCCTTTCGTAAGTGGCGCCTGTATTATGACTGGTGTTTGGTTAGGTATAGATAAGCTTAAAGTCATTTTTAAACTACTGGCGATTTCTGGGGCTTCAGTCTCTAAGGGTTTCGTGATTTTAGGATTAGAGGTGCCACATATGCTTGCATTAACTATGCCTATTAGTGTTCTTTTTGCCTTTTTCTTAGCTTTCCAGAAATTATCCTCTGAAAGTGAAATTATTGCTCTGAGAGCTACAGGGGCTAGTTTGAGGCGAGTTATACAGCCTGTTATTTATCTAGGTATCTTTTTTGCAGTTTGTACATTTTTTATAAATGAAGTAGTAGTTCCTTTTACTAGCCCGCTTGCTAAAAGGATTTATGCATTAGCTTTATATAAGAATCCCGTACCCGATAATTCTAATCATTCTTTTACTTATATTGAGAATGATGAAAATGGTGTTATTCGTCGTATCTTTTTTGTTAAGAAGATAGAAAATAAAATTCTTCAAGATCTTTTAGTGATTGAGTTTGGTGAAGAAAAAATGCTACAAGTCTATACGGCAGCTAAAGCTTGGTGGGATCCATATAATGGTGGCTGGGAGCTAAGGAAAGGCAAAAGTAGTTATATTAAAAGAGATCCCGAAGGCATTAATAAAGCGACTCAGCATTTCATTTCAGATTTTAAATCGACTTTTATTCCCACTAGTCTTGATCCAGGTAAGGCGATGGCTAGTTTAAGTCAAGTTAAAGAATTAAATTTATTTGCACTTGCTGGATATATAAAGCAAAACCAGAAAAAATTAATTGATAATGATGAATTTAATTCAGCTCTGACTAGTTTTTATAATAAACTTGCTTACCCACTTTCTTGTATATTGCTTGCCGTTATAGGAGCTTGTCTTGGAATCACTAGGCGAAGAAAGGTTATTAATTGGGGTTATTTAGCTTTGGGGGCTGTGGTCTTTTTATTTTATGTCTCCCAGACTGTATTTGATGGCATGGGTGATTCTGGTACCCTTGCGCCATCGCTTGCAGTTTTTGCTCCTAATATTATTTTTGCGATAATTGCTTTAGGAATATTTCTCTATCGTGCCGAGAATTAAAGTTCTAGCTCCGATATTTCTTTTACTGCTAGGCTTTTTAGCTTTAAGGCTGCTTATGCCTCATTCGCTGAATAATGATGAAGCGGAGCAGGTTCTAGCAGCCAGTGAATATGTCTTAGGCTACCCTAAGCAGCCTCCTTTGTATAGCTGGATAGTTAGATCGGTGACTTTATTATTTGGGATGGAATATCCAAATATTTATATTCTGAGTTTTTTGAAATATTTCTTCTATGGAATTTTTATATATTTTCTGTATCTGAGTGCTGAACTCGTTTTTGGTAATTCAGTGAAAAAAAATAAAAATGCTTACTTGCTTGAAAATCAATCCAAGTCAGGGAGTGAACTTAATCCAGCTTTCCTGATAGTTATCAGTAGCTTACTTTTTGTAACTTATTTCTATGACTTTGTTCGCGATTTAACACACAGTATTTTGGCTACGATGTTTGCAGCTATAGGCTTCTATGTCTATCTTCGGCTTTGGCTTAAGCCGAGCTCTTTGGGCTATGTACTTTTAGGTACAGTTTTTGGTTTAGGGTTTTTAGCTAAATATAATTTTATCTTTTTTGCTTTAAGCATAGTCGCAGCCAGTCTTTTAGAGAGAAGGGCTTTTAAAATACTTATAAATCCTAAAACATTTCTGAGCATAGGTGCTTGCCTACTGGTTTTCACTCCAAATCTTATTTATTTAATAAAGGATAAATTAAACGCTGTTAATTACGCCTTAGATAGAAGTGGTTCTAATGAAAATCAAGTATTCTCGTTAGTAGATATTCTCAAATCATCTGTTGGAGCTTTTTATGAAACGATTTTAGTTATTGTTGTTCTGCTGATACTGTTTGTAACCTTTATTAATAAAAAAAGACTTCGCAGTTTCATATTTAGTGAAGATATTTTTAATAACCATAGGATACGCCGTTTATTCTTTTTTGCTGGAGTTTTTAGTATACTGATCCCACTGTTAATCATGCTTATTATGGGTGCTGATAAATTTTATGCGAAATGGCTTTCCCCGAGCTGTTTTCTTGTGGTGTTTGCTTTTTATAGTTGTATTGATTTTCATAAAAAGGCGGGCGAAAACGTAGAAATTGAAGATGGCGAGCAGTTTCCTGAAGGGCGTGTAGCCAAACGAACAAGTTCAAGGCTGAGGAGGACGAATGACCGCAGTGTACTGGGAGTACATGAGGATCATGAGGACGACGAAAACGTAGAAATTGGAGTTTCGCTACACACCCCTAAAACTTTTTTGTTAAGAAGAAATATACTCTATGTAATAGTTTCGAGCTGTTTTCTGGTCTCGGCTTCAGTGTTATTTATTGGTGGGTTTTTCCCAGATTTGATTGGGAAAGTTACTAAAACCCAGTATCCATACGCTAAATTAGCTTCGATTCTTTATAGAGAATATGAAGAAGAATTAGCATTAACTAAAGATGGGAAATTAAAATTAATTCTTATTACGAATGGAGATCCTGTATTGAAGGGGAATTTAGTTTTGGCTTTAGAGAAAAGTAAATTTAAAAAGCTTTTGGACAGTGGTGATTGTAAGTTAAAGTCTTTGAATGAGCTGAAGGATAGTGAGGGTGGTGAAAATACAGAAAATGGATTTAAGCTAAAGACTCTCTCACTGTATGTCTGGGATGCTAGGCTCTATGGACATTCTATCCCTAAGGCGTTTCAGGCTGTTATTAGTCACGCAGAGGACAACGAAAACGCAGAAATTGAAGATTGCGAGCAGTCCCATAAATATAAATTGGTAAAGGTTAGGTATATCAATTCCGAGAAGCAGTATTATGAGCTAGGTATATTAGCTCGGAAGTCTTTTTAATGCCTCTCATAGCTTGAAGCATATTAATAGGAATCAGCTTTATTCTGAAACACTTAGATATTTTTCATATCGTTCTTCTGCTTGTTTAATTAACTTCTTATAAAATTTCTTTTGGTTTACACCAGATTTATCGCCACCAATCAAGATTATACCTTTACGTTCAGGATCAAAAGCATAAGCAAAACGCCAGACCCCCACCGTCTGCATCAAATCTAAGTTCTTTTAAGTTAGTATACTTTGCCCCTTTTAAAGTATCGCTATAAGGGCGTGATAAGCTAGGTCCTTCAGTCTCTAATAAATTAATATATGAAAAGAATTTTCTTATGACTTCTTTAGAAAGACTCTCAAGCTCAGACTCTAACTCTTCACATACGTCAATATCCCACATTATTAATGAATTATACTTTTAAGTTATCTCCAGCTGTCTATCAGTATGCTTGAATGCCTTTAATTGAAATTCTTTATCTTTAATCTCAACAATTATTTTCACTTTCGCCCCCATGGCTTCCAAATACTCTCTTAATGTCGAAATCTTAATATCGTCACGATTTTCAAGCTTAGAGATACTTACCTGTTTAACGCCCATTGAATTCGCAACATCTTGTTGAGATAATTCGAGCTCTTTGCGTA
>RFQS01000107.1 GCA_009924885.1 Pseudomonadota bacterium
TCCAAAGTCCCCTGAAATCTCTTTTTTTAAGCTTTCTACCGATGTAAGCCTTTTTAAGACCTTTCATCATAGACTGCATAGCAGCAACGAAGATCTTACTTCTGCTACCAGCATAACCTTTGGTAAGTTTTAATACCTTCTTATGTTTTTTTCTATTTACGTTACCTCTTGTGACTCTCATGACTTACCTCTTGAAAAATAAAATTCCTAAATTCTTTTACCTAAAACTATCTCGCGTACTTAGTATACGGGAACATAGACATAATTCTCTCCATTTGAGACTCATGCACTTCGCCCTCTGGCTTTCTTAAACGTCTTTTATGCTTAGCAGACATACCTGTATTCAAATGGCTGATACCACCTTTCTTAAAAGTTAGCTTACCTGTGCCAGTTAACTTGAATCTTTTCTTTGCCGATTTGTTAGTCTTACGCTTTGACATACTAAGAGTAAAATCTTAACAAGTTTTATAGAGAAAAGTCAGATAATTTATATTAAAACAATATTTAGATCATATATATAATTTATTATCCTCATATCAACTCGGTACTACATAGATGCCTCAACCAACAATCTCCTTTAAACACTATCTAGATCTGGATTCCACCATGAATGAAGCCAAAAGGCTTATCAAAGAGAGTTCTGAATATAAATCAGGTTCGGTAATCTGTATAAGTGCAGACTCTCAATCACAGGGACGCGGGCAGCATGGTAAAAGCTGGGCATCGCCACGTGGAGCTGGTCTCTATCTATCTTTAGTCAGTGACCTTAAAATCCCCGCAGAAAATTCATCCATATTAGCGACTGAACTCTGTATTAGATCATTAGAAGAAGGTTTGAAGAAACTTAAAATTCAAAATTCAGATAACGAAAATTCAAAAATTGGAAATCCTGAGCAATCCTCTGATTTTTTTCAAAACTGTGAATTTAAACTAAAACCCCTTAATGACATATACGTTAACAACTGCAAGCTAGCTGGAATACTCCTAGAAAGGTTTTTTTTTAAAGATACTGAATACCATACAGTAGGCATAGGCATTAATCTTTATAAAAGTAGTTATCTGCTAAAAGAAAGTTCTCTTGAGATACCGAAGGCAATGCCTATCAGCTTAGAGGAGATTATCGGTATCAATGCCACTCAAGATTTAGCAAAATCCTTATTAAATGACTTATCTGAGAACTTTTTAAAACACTTTTATTTACCCACACAAGAATATTAATGTTTCATTTATAAAAAATACAAGAATTATTTTTAAAAGCATTTTATAATTTAAACTCGATCTGAGACGGGACATGGCTCAGCTTGGTAGAGCGCTTCGCTTGGGACGAAGAGGTCGCAGGTTCAAATCCTGCTGTCCCGACCATTTTTATTGATTAAAGAAATAGAGTACACTGCGGTCATTCGTTCTCCTCAGTCTTGAAAATGCAAGTTGTGCAGCGGTCTCTAGCATTAAGCAGCAAACGATAGCTCACCAAAGCGAATCTCTGGAGCAAAAAAGTCACCCGAATTAGAGGGCTTTATCTCAGACCCAATAAGCATAATATCTTTAAGCATTTGGTAAAAATTACCCTTTACCGTAGTCTCTTTAAAGCTAAACTGTTTAGCCCCGTCCTCTAAAACATAGCCAGCGACACCGAAAGAGAAATCTCCCGAAATTAAATTAGAACCAGAATGAAGACCATCTAGTCTTGTAACATAGAGAAGTCGTCCTTTATAAAGCTCTGCATGCAAGCTCAAACCAGCAGCAATTTCTGGCTGATGCAGCTGCACATCTAAAGATGACTTAGGACTTCTTTTCGCATGCCCAGAGCTTTTCGTGCCAAAAAAATTAGCCGTATATGAATTATAGATACCATCAATAAAATACCCATTTTCAATAAGAGTATGATTCCTAGTAGCCACGCCCTCATCATCAATTAAAACACGCCCCAGTCCATAAGCAGCTCTCGGTCTATCATAGACACTAAGTAAGGGCGAGGCTATTAAAGAATTCCGCTGTTTCCATAATGGATTAAGTTCTTTACGAGCGGCTTCTGAAGAAAAAATCACACTAAAAGTATGAAACAGCTCTTCAAAAGTTTCAGGATTAAATACCACGTCATAGCGTCCATTACTTAATGGCCCAGCATTAAGCATAGCTAAACTTTCTTCATAAACTTTTTTAGCCATTTCACGAGGATTAATTTCATCTAAATTAGAATAGCTATAACTAATATAATCAAAAGCCTGCTTATTTTCATGCTCAAGTAAACATGAACTAGTCGCCCTTACTTGCTTGCGCAATAGCTCAGAATTTACGCCTTTAGAGTTCCTTATAAAAGTCCTCCCACTAGAAAATGCTAAACCATTATAGGGAACAGATTTTACTCGATCAGATAAACTAAAAACTTCATTTTCTAATTCTCTAGCTAAAGCTAATTTTTCTTCTATCGTAATACCTAATTCTTGATTGAATTCTACATTATCATCTATTACATTAATAGTTTCTAGAGCTAAAAGCTGCTTAGGATTAGGCATTGAAAATTTAAGAGTCAGCATTGCTTGCTCACAGACAGCCTTTAAAGATTCTGAATCTAAAGCTTCGGTATAGCTCACTCCCACTTTCCCATCAAGAAATAATCTAACTCCTAATACCTGATTCTGAGTAATTTTTTGCTCTAAAACTTTTCCTTTATCATGAGAATAAATTTCAGAATTAGAATCTTTCATCAGCACTTCATAATCATTCACGCCAAGCTGCTTACAATTAGTCGAAATTTCCTCTAAAACTAAATCTACTTTTCTGTCAGTCATTATGAAAGCTCCCCACCGACTAATATCTCATCAACTTTAAGAGGCGGCTGTCCTACCGTTACTGGAACTGAGCCACTAACCGAACCGCAGATTCCAGCTGCTAACTCTAACTCTTTACCCACCATCGAAATTTTCTGTAATATTTCAGGACCAGTACCGATTAAAGTCGCTCCGTTAACGGGCTTAGTCAATTTACCATTTTCGATTAAATAACCACTATTCACCGCAAAATTAAACTCACCAGTACCAGGAATCACACTACCACCACCTAGGCTCTCAGCATAGAGACCGTAATCTATAGAAGAAATTAATTCATCCCGAGAAAAATTACCTGGGCAAATAAAAGTATTACGCATACGTGAAGCTGGTGCATAACGATAACTTTCGCGCCTAGCAGAGGCACTCAACGGATACTGAGTTTTTAAATGCCCGACATAATCCACTAGAAAATTCTTTAAAACCCCATTCACGATTAATTCAGTCCGTTGCGCCTGACGCCCCTCATCATCGATTCTGATGCTGCCCCACTTATCAGCAATGGTTCCATCATCTACCGCAGTAACTGCTGAATTTGCGATCTGCTGATTCATCTTATCCCAAAAAACACTAGAACGCCTTTGGACACTAGTAGTCTCTAAAAGATGCCCGCAGGCTTCATGAAAAATAACACCACCAAAAGCATTCTCTAAAATAACTGGCATTTTTCCAGCAGGGCAGGCTATCGCAGAAAGCTTTCTTAATGCTCTTGAAACGACTTTTTCTCCAAGGCTCTCAGAATCAAGCTGACGGATAAAATCCATATCCATGGTCGCCCCTGGAGCTTCATAAGCATCCTCTCTTAAATTGCCATCCTCGGCGATAGCTGTTACGCTGAGGCGAATATAATTACGAATATCAGAAATATTTAAGCCTTCTGAATTATAGATCTGCACTTCCTGTCTGCTTTGTGCAAGATTTAAATTCACCTGAATAAGCTTCTCACTCAAAGAACGCATCTGCCTATCCATATTTAATAAAAATTCGATTTTTTCTTGCCAGTCTTCATTCTTTAAGCCAGAACTCAAATCACTCCCCAAAAGGGTTTTAGTAAATGGTAACGCAAGCCTTTCTTTAGAGAGACTTGTAGTAGACTTAAGATTAGAAACTATTTTTAATAGCTCTAGCTCATCTAAAGTACTTGCGGTACCGTAATAAACTTCAGAACCGTAAATTAAGCGAATACCTAAACCAAAATCTATACCAGAATTAATCGAATCTAGTTGTTTAGAAGCCTGCTTAAAAGTTAAATGATTTTTTCTTTCGATAAAAATATCACAGAAATCAGCTCCCTGACTCAATGCATGATTAATAAGATTCTCTGCAATTTTAGGATCTAAAAGAGGTTCCATCTGTCTCAATCATAACAAGAAGCATTCTAAGACCGCTAGACAAGAGGCAAGTTAATATAAGCACACAAAGATACTTAAAATATTAAGCTAGGTATCTCCGACTGGGGAAGCATTGATACCTAGCTTAATTTAAGATGGTGGCTCAAATAAAACACCATCTTATTTTCTCAGCGATTATCGTGTGAGGAAATCTATGCCGAGAAAACGCTCTGAGTGATGGGTTTTGCATAGAACGCTTAACCCATCTATGTTTCAACGATATGCAGAATTATTAATTGACCTAAACCTTAACAGGATATAATATAGTCCCTGAGGGTTGGTGTGCGTAGTTCTGCTTCAAAAGACTTCCACTCAGCCCTCTTTAATCAAGTTTTAGATATTGTAGATTAGACCACCCAAGAACAGTGAGATGACAGTTATTCGGTTATATAAAAAAGTAAAATCATAGACGACTTCCAATCACAATTTAATAGTTCTGCTTCATCAAATATTTCATAAAATAAAAAAAATTACAAGCTTTTTTAAAATTATCTTAAACTATCATTCCATGACGCATAGTGTTTTCAGTAATGGTTTTCTCTTCTAAAAACTGTAAGAGATAATTAGAACCACCAGCTTTATAACCGATACTAGAAAGCTTAGTACCACCAAAAGCCTGCCTGCTAACTATCGCACCTGTGCAAGCTTGATTTATATACAAGTTACCTACATTAAAGTTCTCTTTCGCATAATTAATATTCTTAGGGCTTCTAGAAAAAACGGCTCCAGTAAGACCATATTTAGAATCATTCGCGAGGTCAATAGCAGAGTTGAAATCATCTACAACAAACAGACATAAAATCGGTGCAAAAATTTCATCCTGAGCCAAAGCACTGCGCGGAGAAACATTTTCAACTATGACTGGAGTAGCCTTAAATGAATCTTTATCCATCGAACTGCTGCCTATTAGAACTGAAGCCTCACGCCTAGCTAAATTCAAATATGTCTCAAATTTTTTAAAAGCTTTCTCATTAATCAGGGAAGCCATATCAGACTCAGCCAAATGAGCAGGTCCTACATTAATGGCCCCCACTGCAGCTACTAATCTCTCTTTAACTTTTTCATAGATACTGCTAACTAAAATTAATCTTGAACAAGCTGAACACTTCTGCCCTGAAAAAGAAAAAGCAGATTTTAAAATAGCTGGAATTAACTGATCCAGATCAGCCGTTTCATCTGCCACGATAGCGTTTTTGCCACCCATCTCAGCGATTAATTTTTTCTTCAAATGAGGATGCTCATTTAGGCTCCTATTAATCTGCATACCTGTTTCATGTGATCCCGTAAAAGTAATGAGGTTAATATCCTTATGCTTAACTAATTCTGCACCTATTTCTGTACCTGAACCAAGTAGCAACTGCACCACTGACTCAGCATATTTAGCATCTTTAAAAGGAAAAGAATCACGAATCACCTTGTTTAAATCAGTAACTAATTTATATGCGATAGCTGGTGCCTCCTCAGAAGGTTTAATAACAACAGTATTTCCCGCAAGTAAAGCAGCTGAAGTCATTCCAAGCAATATAGCTAAGGGGAAATTCCAAGGAGAAATTACAGCAGTTACCCCTAAAGCCTTATAGAAATTAGTATTAGCTTCACCAGGTAGCGACCTCAACTTATTCTCCGCAAATAGCCTCTCAGCTTGCTCTGCATAATAATATATAAAATCAATAGCCTCTGAAAGTTCTGCATTAGCCTCATTCCAAGTCTTAGCCACCTCTAGAATCAAGAGAGCTGCATAATCTTGTCGCCTCCGCTCTAAAAGCCTTGCAAAAGCTTTCATGATATTAATTCTTCTCTGCACAGCTAGGTGTGACCACCACATAAAAGCCTGCTTTGAGCTATTAACTGCAAAATTAATATCACTAGTTTCAGCAGCGTGAGCATAAGCTACTACTTGACTCTTTTGTGAAGGATTGATTGAAGCAAAAGTCTTTCTTAGAAGAACATCCTTACCATTTATAATGGGATAGACCTCTAATGGCTGCTGCTTAATCTGTTTCATAAGTTGCTCAACAGCAAACTGCATTTCAAAACGTGTTCTAATTTTAGAGAAATTCAAAAGCGGCGAATTCGTAAACTCTTCACTAATATAGTCATCTAATTTAGTTGATAAAACATTATTTGATACTGGCTTTTGAATAAGCTTGTCTAGATTATCATCACTTAAGCTTTGAAACAAAAATGAATCATTAGCAGTATTCTCTAAAAGCCTTCTCACTAGATACGCCATGCCTTCTACTAAATCACCGCAGGGAAGATAAACTCTCACACCATAAGAACGCTCACTCAGAAAGAATTTCATATGATCTAGCATTCCATAAAGGAATTGAAATTCGTATCTATCCTTATCCACCTTATAAAGCTTTGCAAGCTCGATAGTTAAAGCGATAGAGCGAATGTTATGACTAGCTATAGCAGGGAAAATATATTTATTATTTTTAAAAAGTACTTCTAGTAATTCTTCATAATTCTTATCGGTCTCTACTTTCCTTTCATAGACTGGAATACTCCAATTATTCTGAATCGCCACAGCTCTTTCATAATCCCAATAAGCACCTTTAACTAATCTAATTTTCAAAGAAGCTTTTCTCTTCTGAGAAAATTCTATAAAGGAAATCAAATCGCTTCTACTTTCCTTTAAATACGCTTGTATAACAACTCCTGCACCAGACCAGTTTTTAAACTCTTCAGTTAATAGCAACTCTTTTACCGTATCAAAAAACAATGTTTTTGTATCATAATGTTCACTGTCTATAGTTATTTCAGAGCCATTACCCAAAGCAGCGCGGAAAATCTTCGCTAAATTATCTTTTAATGTTTTTTTGTTTAGCTCATAAGCACTAGCTTTCATCTGTGGACATAGACTTGATAATTTAACAGATAAGGCAATACCCGGCTTAGTTTCAAGTAAGTCTAAATATGTTTGTAAATATTTTTCTGACTCCTCTTGACTAATAGCAAGCTCACCTAAAATATCTAAAGTACAATCAAGTCCAGAAAGATGAAGCTCCTCTATCTTCTGGGATAACTTTTGTTCATCATTAGCAATAATAAAATTCTTAGCAAGAGACTTAACACCAAATCTAGTAAAACGATCTATCAGTGAAGCTCCCAATGGCAAGCGAGCAGCAACATAAATTAAATCACCGAGGAATAAATCCTCTTCCCTCATATACTCAAGCAGATACTTACTGACCATTTCAGGCGTTTTCAGACTTGGATATAAATCAACAAATTTAAATAATTGTTTTTGCAGGCGTGGGTTTTTAGACGAAAATAAAAGAACCTGCTGACTCCACCAAGACAAATCCAAAAGCTTAATACGCTTCAGCTCTTCTTTATGAAACTCTAATAACTCTTTAGCTTTTAAATAAACTGGGTCCAAGTCCACAACTGTATTATAAGCTGACTATGCTATCAAATCAACCAGCATACCTTCAACTAAATCCAAAGATGCTGCAATTTTCAGTTCACCAGACTGATCTTTAAAATAATCTTTCGCCATCTGATCTAATTCTTCATCCACGATTTTAATTCTTTCAAAAAA
>RFQS01000108.1 GCA_009924885.1 Pseudomonadota bacterium
ACACGCCATAAAAGCTTCCCAGCACTGCCCTTCCTGTAATTCACCATCACTGAGTATGGCAAAAACCTTACGCTGAGATTTATCAAGCTTCGCTGCTAGAGCAAAGCCGAGGGCATTGGAAAGACCGTGCCCGAGTGAGCCAGTAGACATCTCAACACCAGGAACTTTGAGACTGTCTATATGACCTTGGAATTTTGAGCCGAGCTGTCTAAAGCTCATAGTGTCTGCGATAGGATAAAAATTAGCTAGGGCTAAAGCTGAATATACTGCTGGTGAAGCGTGTCCTTTGCTGATGACTAGAATATCTCGCTCTGGATCATGAGAGTCGAGGGGATTATGCTTTAGATGTCCACCAAAATATAGAACAGAGAGTATGTCTGCGATAGATAGCGAGCCACCGGGATGACCAGATTTAGCGGCATGTATCATTTTTAAAGAATTAGCTCTTATTTCTAAGGCTTTTTCCTTGACTTTAACTAGATCAGGGAAATTATTAGACATGAAAAAAATTGATTATTCAGTTACTCCTTTAAGAAATTTTAACAAAGCGAGACTGAATTTATCTTTAATTTAAAAATTCTTTAAGGTCTTTAATATCTTTAGCATAAAGCTTTAATTTTCTTAATGCCTTAGCTTCAAGCTTTTTAACCTGAGCTTTAGGGATTTCTAAAATCTCGGCAAGTTCTTCGTGGGTATATTCTTTGTCAGTGGCGATGCCATATTTGAGAAACAGTACATTTTGTTCAAGCTCATTTAATTCTTCAATAATTGTTTTAAGTTCTTTGCGCAGCAGTGTTGCACTGGTGTGATCATCTGGAGAAGTAAAGGCATTATTGCTAGCAATAAAGTCTGAGATATCTACTCCTTCCTCACCTTTGATTTTGGTCGACATAGAGACTGTTTTCACATGTAGGTTTTCAATTTCATCTAGTTTTTCCAAGCTGATATTCATGTGATGGGCTATCTCATCAGGTTTTGGGTCACGGTTTAATGCCTGTCTTAGAGCTACTTTGCTTTTGTTTAGCTTGGAGGCATATTCAATCATATGTACAGGTATGCGAATTGTTCTAGATTTATCTGCAATAGATCTACTTATGGATTGTCTAATCCACCAAGTGGCGAAAGTAGTAAATCTATAACCCTTTTTATAGTCAAATTTAGCGGCGGCTTTCATTAATCCAAGATTTCCTTCTTGTATAAGGTCTAATAATTGATTAGAGTTTCTCGCATAACGTTTGGCGATACTTACAACTAATCTTAAATTAGCTCTTACTAAAGCTCTTTGAGCTTTATCCGAGATTTTTTTATCATCAGACTGAATATCTCTAGCTGTTTCAATTTCTTGATCAGCGTTAATGGTGGGTATTTTACCTATTTCCTTGAGATATAGATAAACACTGTCATTAACTAATGGAGAGCTTTCCTTCGGTTGCTTAAAAATAACCTCCTCGTCAACGTCCAGATCTCTCTGGAATTCACGAGTTTCATCTATGTCAGCTTCGCTAGGGCCTATTAACAAGTCTTCATCTTCTGCCATCTAAGATAATTGAATGCCTCTTCCTTACTATACAATCCTCTACCCTTATCATAAACCTGTCAAACGAGCTTTGTAATTATCTCAGTTAATTTCTCTAGTTCTGTCTCATCATTCATCCATGAGAGTGATATGCGAATAGCTCTTTTTGCAATATTTTCATCTATGTGGCAAGCTCTAAGGACATAAGAACTTTCAATGAAAGAATCTTCAGAATTTTTTTTATTGGAAGTACAGGCTGAGCCTGAGCTTACGCAGACCCCTCGAAGATCTAATTGAAGTACTAGCTGCTCACTATTGAATTTTAAATCCATGAAAGATAGATTCAGATTGCCACCTAGCCTGTTTTCTAGATTTTGGGGGCCGTTCAGTATTACAGATTTAAGATTTTTTAATTTCATCCATAATTTTTTTTGTAATTCTTTCACTTTGTTGCGTTTTTCAGGATTTAAAGATATTTCTAGGGCTTTGGCAAAGGCGATAATCGAATTTACATTCTCTGTTCCAGATCTGAACCCTCTTTCTTGACCACCACCTATGATTAGAGCTTTATTTAAGATATGTTCTTGGAGTTTTTGGGCTATATAAATAAAACCTAAGCCTTTAGGTCCGTGTAATTTATGGGCTGAAGCTGATATTAGGTCTAGCTTAGAATCTTTAACATCTATATCCAGCTTGCCAAGGCTCTGAACACAGTCACTATGAAAAATAGCTTTATATTTTTCGCATAAGTTCCCGATAGCTTTTATATCTTGTACGGTACCGATCTCGCTATTGGCATGCATTATAGACACTAAAATCTTTTTAGGGCACTGCTCACGAACTCCATTTTCTGTGTTTTGGGCGAGTATATTTTCTAATTCATCTAAGGAAATATAACCTTCTTGATCAAGATTTAACCAAAAAATCTCTTGGTGAGAGGCTTTAGCTGGTTCAATTACGCTTGCATGCTCACTAGGACTAGTAATAATTAAGTCATAATCACAAGTCTTAAAGACAGTATTATTGGCTTCTGTAGCACCACTCAGGAAAAATATTTCATTAGGTTCGGCGTTTATGCTATTTGCAATGAAAGTACGGGCTTCTTCTATTTTTTTCTTTGCTGATTTACCTAGTCCATGGACACTGCTTGGATTTGCAAAGGTAGTTTTAAAACTATCAATTAATACTTCTATAACTTCTGCTGCAAGAGCAGTGGTCGCAGAATTATCAAAATAGATTTTATTCATGAAATCTTGCTTTAAAGCCATTCTTGATCAACGATAGAACTGTATCTTTGTCTAACTTAAACGCTGATTGGATTTTGAATATTTCTTTACTAACGGTAGTGTTTGAAACTGTACGATTATCAGTCGAAGGGCTAATGCTTATACCAGCTTCTAACATTTTAATTAGACTGTGATTTTCAGCTTTCATTTTAAGCTGAGGCAAGGTCTGTAAATTACTAGTGAGGCAGACTTCAACGGTTATATCGTTGTCCTTGATTATATTTATTAGTTCGGCTGTTTTTTTATCACCGTAGTTATATTCTGTGTTGAAAAGATTTACGCCATGACCAATTCTTTTAGCATCAGCAAGCTTAATTGCAGAATAGATACTTTCTGGTCCATCAGCCTCTCCAGCGTGAATAGTCTTATTCATGCCTTTACTTAGGTCAAAAGCTTTTTGATGCAGGCTTACAGGAAAGCCATTTTCAGGTCCAGCTAGGTCTATATTGCGAATATCTATTTCACCGCTTTTTTTGATATCGAGTAATTTATTTACATATTGATAGGAATATTCGGGGCTCCAGTGTCTCATTATGCAAAGTATTTGCGTGTAGGTGAAGGCTTTATTTACAAAGGGATAATCTGAGAAGAGCTTTTCCGTTTTAGCTGAACCCACAATCTGTTCATTAATTAATTTAGCTGCATGGTTAAGACCTTTTTCTACGGCTAGAATCACTTCCGTAATTGAAAAGGTATTTTTTTCACTTAACAGTAAAGATGGGCAGTAACGAGGTTCTATGTGATAGACACCATCAAGGAAAGCATCTAGGGCAAATTCATAGCTAGCCTGTTCTATATTTTCTAAATCTTGCATGCTCGCACAGAGATACTCAAAGCATTTTAGATATTCAGGTAAATCTTTATAACTATTTTTAAAGACTAGGTCTTTCAAGCCCTCTTTCGTGTAAGAAGGGAGTTTTAATTTGATTCTATTAGAGAAATCAATAAGGGATTCTAACCTTACTGAACCATCAAGGTGTACATGTAGATCAGTTTTGGGGATTTGTTTAATTTCTTCAAGTGTAAATGGCATAATTTATATGGAATGGTGTCTGAGATGAGATTTGAACTCATACAACCCAAAGGTCACTACCCCCTCAAGATAGCGCGTCTACCGTTCCGCCACTCAGACTAGGTTCAAAATATCTTAGCAAAAAGTTTGTTATCATGTTTGAGGAAGTGATGAGAAACTAAGTTTCCTAAGGATGCGAGTATTTTTTATATTAATTTTATTTTTCTTTTCCTTGAATGCGTGTTCTCTGATTAATAAGAATCAGCAAAATAATTTAGAAGCTAATGTAGAGGCTGAGCTTGAGGAAATTATTCTAGAGGATGAGCCGCTTAGTCTTGAAGAAGTAGATAGGTATTTTGCAGACCTGAGTACTAGGTATAAGAAAGTTTATCTAAATAGTTCTCGTAAAGAAGCTCTTAGTAAAGAGTTACACCGCGGTGATTTACTTGGGAATCACGAACATGAAAGATCTACGGTAATGGAATTAATGTTTAATTTAGCTAATTCTAAACTCCCATACTGTTTTCATATTCCTAAAAACCTTTCAGAAGAGCAGGCTGAGGATATAGTCAAAAAATCTCTTAAGTCATTAAAAAAATTAAAAGCTAAAGATCTAGATTTTACGCATATGTATTTGGTTAATTATTACGCAGATGCTTATTTATTTTTAGGCGAAAAATCCTATCTTTCTCTTGCAGAACAGCTTTATGAAAAGTTGTTAGAGAGACTGACTAATAGAGAGGGATTTTTCGTTTTTAATACAGGAGAGTCTTTTCCTGACATGGATGATAATGCTTATGCCTTGCTTACTATGATTAAGCTCTATCGAAATACCTTGGATTTAAGATATTTAGAAAAGGCCGTGAGATTGAGTGATCAGATCTTAGATAAATTAGAGGGATCTTTTGTGAATGCTGATCTCGCTAGTTCAATGCTGTATCTTTATAACTATACGGGTGAAAAATATTTATTAGAGAGGGCTAGATATTTTGCAGATTTAATTTTAAATGAACCAGAAGCTTTTAGGACTTCTGAACACGCAAGATTTATGAATTTTCTCTATTATTTTTTACCAGAGCAGGCCTATAAAGACTTTGCAGCTAAGACTTTAGAGAAAATAATTAAAGAACAGCTTAAGGATAATGAGAAAAATTACTACTCACTTTTATTATTAAAAGCAGAACTAGCTAGTGAACCAGTTTTCTTAAAATTAAGTGCAAAAAATTTAAGAGACACAGATGCTTTAGATTGGCTCAGAACTTTTCTTAAAAAGCCTACTAACTATTATATTCTAGAGCTAATCTCTGATGAGAATTTAAGAGTACCAGTCGCAAGAGCTTGCCTTGATAAAAAATGTTCAGAAGATTTAAGATCGAAGAAAGCCTTAATAGCTTTCCTGAATTGATTCTCTGATTTTAGCCAGCATTGAGGTTGACTGATTTCTGAAACTTTTCTAAAGCTCTTGCAAGTGCAGGAAATTCTTTATTAATATCATCATGCTTTTCGCTAAACACTCTCGCTGAATCCCTTGCTGCGATTAATAATTGCTCTTGATCCACTAGTGAACTTAAAAAAGTGTCTCCGACACCAGACTGTTTAACTCCAAGAAAATCTCCGGCACCCCTGATCTGTAAATCGTGCTGGGCGACGATAAAACCATTATTACTTTTAACTAAAATTTCTAAACGCTGATTAGTCTCGGGATTTTTAGAGTTACTAGAGAGCAGGCAGTATGACTGTTTATTGCTTCTGCCGACTCTGCCTCTTAACTGGTGTAACTGTGCTAAACCAAATCTCTGACAAGATTCTATAAGTATTACTGTGGCATCTGCCACATCTATTCCTACTTCTATAACGGTGGTGGAAACTAAAATCTGTAATTCTTTTCTGTAGAAAGCTTGCATAGTGGCTTCTTTATCTTCATCGTTGAGCTTTCCGTGCAAGAGACCTATTTTATAGTCCTTAAAGGTAGTCTCCTTGAGCTTTTCATATTCGACACTTGCAGCCTCTGCGGCAAGTGTTTCTGATTCATTAATTAATGGGAAAACTATATATGCTTGATTTCCTTTATCTAATTCAGTTTTAATAAGTTTATGAGCTTCGGATTTCTTTTTAGATATCTTAGTGATAATAGGTAGGCGATTAGCAGGGAGCTGGTCTATTTCTGACATATCTAAGTCTCCGTGTAAAGCTAATGCTAGTGTTCTTGGTATGGGGGTCGCTGTCATGAAGAGCTTTTCGACTAGTACTGTTGAACCTGCTTTATTCTTAGCTTTTAAAGATAACTGTTCACGCTGCTTAACACCGAAGCGATGCTGCTCATCTATCACGACTAGACCAAGATTCTGAAACTCTACGCTGTCCTGAATTATGGCATGAGTGCCGACTACTATATTTACGGTGCCACCAGCTATCTCTTGTAATACGTTACGTCTTTCTTTAGTTCCCTGCCTGCCGATTAATAGAGATACTTTAATTTTCAAATGAGCATTTAGTAGATTTATCCATTCTTGAAATTTTTTAAAATGTTGCTTTGCTAATATTTCGGTAGGAACCATAATCGCAGATTGATATCCATCATCTATCGCTACTAAGATAGCAAGAAAAGCTACTACGGTTTTTCCAGCTCCGACATCTCCTTGTATTAACCTGTGCATAGGCTCATCGCTAACCATGTCTGGCAGTATCTCTTCATAAAACACTCGTGCCTGAGCGTCTGTTAACTGAAAGGGTAAAAGATCTAAGAATTTATCTACTAAGCCACCTGAAAAGCAGTTAAATTGAATACCCTTGGATTTTTTTTTAACCTGCTTCCTGATTAACATAAACTGTAATTGAAGCAAGAAAAAATCATTGAAAATCAGCCTGTGAGCAGCATCATTGATTTCTAATTGTGATTCGGGAAAATGTATTTGAGTAATCGCAGACTTTAGGCTCACTAATTGATTAGTATCTAAAATTTCTTCTGGTAAAAATTCTTTTACGGTGTCTATATAAAGATCTACACTGCTTCTAATAGCTTTTCTTAGCTGGGTAGTGGAAAGTCCTTCAGTGAGAGGATAAACGGGGATAATGCGATTTTCATTTTGCTCTGCTGATTCACTTATCTCATCACCAATGATTTCTATGACTGGGTTCGCGAAGCTGAGCTTGCGAGAGAATTTATCTATTTTTACTTTCCCAAAGCAGATAACCTTGCTGCCTTCAGGATACATGCCTTTAAATTGTTTTAAATAAAAGTGACTAGAGTTACCTTGAAAGTATTTAATGATTTTAACTTTTCCAGAGATATCACTAATCTCTATATTCATCACGACTAGATCTTTTTTTGGACTTTTAAAAGCATTGATTTTAGTGATTTCCCCGAATATAGTAGCGTTATCATCTAGCTTTAGATCTTTAATAAGATCCTTGCTTTCAAAGAAAATATAATCACGTGGTTTATAAAGTAAGAGATCTTTGCAAGTCTCTATGCCGATTTTGTCAAATTTCTCTGCTAGTTTTTGACCTACGCCTTTTACGAATTGCACGGGAATCTGTTCAGCATCTACATTTTTAAGATCGGCTTTAAATTTATCTTCTCTAGCTTTTTTCAGAGCAGCTAACCTTTCAGCATCTACTGAATTTATAGAGGGATTACGCTGCTCTATGTCGCTTTCGTAATAATCTTCAAGCTCTAAAAGTATATCTAAAATATGATTAATATTTGCGATGCGTGAAGACAGGTCTAGAAAAGGATATCTAGAAATTAGGGCATAAATTTTATTCCATTTTTCACTGTGCTGAAATATCTTAAGAGCGTTTCTAGACTCTTCTTTCATAAATGTGGTGAAATCACCATTTTTGCCTACTATGT
>RFQS01000109.1 GCA_009924885.1 Pseudomonadota bacterium
AAAGAAAAATTAGCTAATTCTTTAATTCTTAGCACTATAGTTAGGTTAGAAAACATTAGCCCGACAGCTGAAGAGCTTGAAGCTAAGTGGAAAGAACATTCAGAATCTTCTTGTAAGGGCGATCATAAGTCTGATAAACACAAGGCAGATTTTATGTTAGACGTGGCTCTTGAGCTAGCTATAGAAAAAGCTAATGCGATGCTCTTAGAGGCTAATAAAATTAGTTACGTAGAGAAGAAAATAGAGGCAGCTGCTTCTGAAGCTGTAGCTTAATACAGGGATCACCGCAGTGCCTTTGCACTGTGCCTTTTAGTATTTTCTTGCGACGTTAAATAGATTCGCCCCAAAAATATTCTCTAACAGGTCTGCGACCCATTCTGCGGATTCGCCACGCTTATCCCATGCTTCTCTGCTTGGGCAGTGTTCGACTATGTCTATTGAGGATAGTTTATTTTCTCGCCTAAGTTTCATATCTATGTATCTAGCTATACTAAGGACTTCTCTATAATTTAGCTGTCCTAGGGAGTAATTACTTACACCACTTAGATCAAAAGCATTCAAGTCAAAGATAAGGTGAATATGTTCACAGTGCTTTAAATTTTCTAAAGATTTTTCAAGGATGGCATTGATTCCTAGATCGGATACGTCTTCCATGGAGAAATAATTATGGCTGACAGAATCCTGTGCAGAGCGGTGATTAATACCAATATGTATAATGTTTTTTCGATTAATAATAGGTAATGTTAGTTGATTTGCAAGAATGATATTTTTAAAATCTTCATGAAGCTCATACTCTAAGCTAGTGTGAGTGAGGGCGGTAAAAGCCATTCTGTTGGCGTTCCAGCTTTTAGTAACTTCAGGAGAGCTGTTCCCGAAATGGTTACTAAACCAGAGGCAGCCAATTTTAGTTCTTAAATTCTGCTCTTGGTAAAACTTCATAAGTCCTGATAGGCTAGCGATACTGAGACTAGCGTCCCCGCCGAGTACGATGGGAATATGTCCTAAGCCTCGTGAAAAAAAGACTTGTTCTCGAAGCCAGTTATTTACGCTAATAATGGCTTCTATATTTCTTATACGCAGAGCATGTTCCTGTATTTCAAAAGGACCAAGGCTAGGAGGTTCTATAAGATTAACTTTTACATTCAGGGATTCAAGTGTCCTAGTTAATTCAGTGTCGCCGAGTATGCTGTAAGCTCCCTCTTGGGCGAGATTATCAGTTCCACCGAATCCGTAAGGACAGATAATTAGGTCTAAAGAAGGACTTTCTTTCCAGTCTAGGCGTTTATGGCTTTTTAAAAAATCTAAATTTTGCATAACAATGGCTTTTGCCTGTTAATATTATAGCTATGGTTAGCACTGAAACTGCAACAAGCACTGGTCTTAAAACAGAAGATTTAGTTATTAATATGGGTCCTCAGCACCCTTCAACGCATGGCGTTCTGCGGCTGAAGCTCGTTCTACACGGTGAAGTTATAAAGCAGTGTGAGCCTGTAATCGGTTATTTGCACCGTGGTATGGAGTGGCTCGGGCAAAACCGTAATTTTGTACAGTATCAGGCTTTAGTAGACAGAGTCGATTATTTAGCTGGAATGAGTGATAGCCATGCCTATGTAGGGGCTGTAGAGCAGATCGCAGGTATAGAAGTGCCACAGAGAGCTGAATATTTAAGAATACTTATGGCGGAGCTGAATAGAATCTGTTCGCATCAGCTTTCACTAGGAATTTTTATGCTGGATTTAGGGGCGATGATGGGCTTCCCTTTCTATGCTTTTAGAGACAGGGAGTCTATACTTTCACTTTTAGAGGAAGTTTCAGGTCAGCGTATGATGTTTAATTACATTCGTATCGGTGGTGTGCAACAAGATTTACCGAAAGGCTGGCTCGCTAAAGCTGAGGCTTTAGTTAAAGATAAGCTTTTAGGTTATGTTGATGAGTATGAGGATATTATTACTAATAATCCGATATTCACTTCTAGAACTAAGGGCATAGGTATAATTGAGCCTAATTCTGCAAGAGCCTTTGGTCTTACTGGACCTAATATAAGAGCTTCTGGAGTGGATTACGACATTAGAACGGCTAAGCCATATTCTAGATATAAAGAGTTCGATTTTAAGGTTATTACTCGTGAAGAGGGTGATATTTTCGCTAGGTATAAGTGCAGAGTGGAAGAGATTCGTGAATCCTGTAAGATAGTTCTTCAGGCGATAGAGAAGATTAGAGCACTGCCAAGTGGAGAGCAAGCAGCGAAAGAGACTGAACTTGTGGCGAAAAAAATTATGCCAGGTTTTAAAGCTCCAGCCGGTGAGACTTATTTTGCAGTAGAATCGCCTAGGGGTGAATTGGGCCTGCATTTAATTACTGACGGTACTGCTGTTCCGTATCGTATTAAGTGGAGATCGCCATCTTTCTTTGCGACTAATTTTTTACCAGAAATGGCTATAGGTCAGCCTATAGCTGACATAGTAGCGATATTTTCATCTCTTGATGTTATATTGCCAGACGTGGATCGCTAAAGATATACCCCTGATGTTTATAAATAATCCTTAATCTCGGTTTAAGATTAGAGTATTAATATGCTCTTTTCTGTGCAGAAAATTTTACAGTTTAATTTCAGGCGTAAATTACTTCTATCTAGCTTACTGATTTCACAGCTTTTCTTTTTGACGGTTTTTTTTGCTTGTCAAAATCCTGTCTCTGCTTTAGATTCTCGTTATACCATCAGCTCCTTAAGAGCTAAGCAAGCAGGTTTTACTAGTTTCGATAAGACCTTCGATTTAACCTTAACTTTTAAATTAAGGTCGGTGAGTGGTTTTACTAGATCTCGCTTAGATGTTAAAATCGGGGATCTGACTTTTACTGATACGTCAAGTTCAGGAGTAGATGAAGATTTCAATATTCAAATTAGCGAAACAGGTTCTAATTTAGCTGATGTAACGATTAGGCTAAAGGATATACAGATCGCTTCTAATGCACTTGCCAAAGGCACAGTAAATTATTATTTAACTGAGGCTAGGACTAATGCTTTAGTCTCTCAGGATTTTACTTTTAAGCTCTCTAGCACTGATTCTAATTCAGGCAGTTCTGGTAATGATGGTTCTAGTAATAATGGAAAAACTCCAGAAGAAATAGCTACTGAAAAATTTAATATTAAGCTCGCTGATAAAAAGCAGTTAGTGGTGATTAAAGCCGAAGATTCGAGTGAGCTAGCTAGTAAACAGGTTTCCGCCACACCTAAAGCTTTTCTGATTAATATTTATCATGATTCTGATTTAATTCCGGGTGTGGAAAAAGATCTTTTTGACCCAACTAAAGCGCCACTAGTTAAGGCTTTAAAGGTTTTTAGATTAAAAGACTCGGTTAGAACTGAAATTACTGATGAGCTAAGTTTTACACCTACTGTAGATACTGCTAGCAGCACGGCTTCAGGCAAAAATTTAACTATCTTAAAAACGAGCGAGCTTACCATAAAAGATATTCAGCAGTTACAGTTTAGGATCGACATGACGAATTTTTTAAATTCTAATAGCTCAAATACCATTATACCAGAGAAGGCGATTAAAGATGATTGCTGGGATTTAGATATAGGCGGTATTCCAGTAGAGGCTACTGATATTCAGTCTTCTATAAGCTCACTTATCTTTTTACCAGTTTTAGATTCAGATCCACTACGTTTTAGTTTAATCGCTAAAGATATCATTCCTGTTACAGCCAAGGTTTCAAATGCTTTAAATCTTGCAGATGATATCAGGAAAATAGATTTCACCCGGGCGGGCTTTAGCTATAAGACTCTTAAAGCTAAGGGTATTTTCCTTTTTGATGCAGAATCCTCTGTAAGTGAAGCGTCTGTAAATTCTGGAAATTTAAATTTCACTGTGAATATGACATTAGATAGAGAGCGTAATGCTTTAATCTCTCAGCGAGAGATATATCAGAAAAATGTGGCGAGGACTTTAGAACTACCATTTAATGTGATTACGAAGGACAGTAATGGCTTAGATGTCAATATTAGTGGCACTTTAAAGAAAACAGTGAGCCTCAGCCTTCTAGACTCACCGAGATTCATTCGTATCTTAGATAAGAATGCTAATTCAGTTGCTACAGTATCGGATAATGCTTTATTTAGCCGTGTTTTAACGGCTAAGACCATCGGTGAAGCTGGAGAGGCTTTTGGGGAGGAGTTTTTAACTCTAGCTGATAATGCAGCGAAGATTCAGATTAAGCTAAAGCGTTCACAGACTTATTTAGATAATCTTGGAATTGTTTTTGATGATGAAGCGAATGCTAGTTTGGCTGATACTGAGCAGAATGTTTTGACTTTAGTGCTGAAGTAGTTTCTGAGGACTTTTGACCCCTTAAAAATTTTCTGTAGAAATATCATGATTAGTTTTCATGGTGGAAGGAAATTTTAGTAAATATGGTGCTGAGCTAAAGCGGCGTAAAGGAAGGAATAGAAAATTTAATCACAGATTGGGTTTTATAGACCCGTGTATGTTGATGTTATTAGCAGGATTTTCTCAGCCTTTAGGTCAATGGATTCTAAAGTATGCACTAGCAGAGATAGATGATATCGAGAAAGTTAATTATGACAGGTTGTTATTCTCTGCGATAATGCTTGGAATAGGTCTATTAGTCACTACTGCATGGTATATATATTCTAGTAAAAGGAGATGAAGTATGAGCGGAGAAACTGTTTTATTAAGTTATAGTATATTTGGAGTGCTAGCAGTAACTGCTTTTGCTATCTTCCTAATTAAATCAGAGCATGAAGCCATGAAAGAAGACGAGCAAGATTAACTCCCAAGCTTTTACTTACTTACGATTTTAAAATTCTGAGGACTTTTGACCCCTTATAAATCCCAGTGAGATTTTTTAAGATGAGGTGAATGAGGAAAGCTCCCCGAAGTTTTAGAGAGAATAAACCCAAAAATTTAGCAGTAAGCTTTTATGATACGGTTATTTTACTTTTAAGTACTGCTTTCTGTACACCTCTTGGGCAGGCTATTTTACTGTATTTAATTGATGAAAAAAATGAAATTGTATTAGTAAAATTTCTGATGTCAATCGCTTTGGCTTTCTTGGGTATTATACTTTTACTGTATTGGACTTTATTTAAGAGGAAAGATTTATGTTAAATGAATTTGAAACGAGTATAGCCTGCTATATAGGTTCTGCGATTGTATTAACCTATGTAATGTCGAAAACTTCTAGGCAGGCGGAAGATATTGATCTTTCATGACTTACTTTTATTAATTCCCGCGCTTTCATTTGCTTACGATTTTTAAATCTCTGAGGACTTTTGGCCCCTTATAAATTTTCTGTAAAAATATCATGATTAGATTTCATGGGTAAAAAATATTTGGTTACTCGGAGTAGTGACGGAAAGAAAATAGAGGGAAAGTCTGCTTTTAGACTTGGTTTCATAGATACTTTGATGTTGATAATTTTCACGGCTCTTTGTCAGCCCATGGGGCAGTGGATTTTAAGATTTTTACTTAATTAAATCTTTTAATCAGGAAGATATAAATAAATTGATTATCTCCTTAATTTTTTTTGTGATAGCGTGGGTTGTACTTTTTTCTTGGTTATGGTATTCACATAAAAAGGAGTCTTATTAATGACCTTAATGTATGTTATTACATTTACTGTGCCAGTGTTTATATTGGGTTTCGTGTTCTGGTACATCTGGTTTGATTCTCGTCAAGGGAGAGAAAAGATTGACCAGGATTAATTCCCGCGCTTTTATTTAATTGCGATTTTAAATCTCTGAGGACTTTTGACCCCTTAAAAATTTCAGTGAGATTTTTTAAGATGAGGTGAATGAGGAAGTTTCAGAAGCTCAGTGAATTAAGAATCGATTTGATAAAGTCTTTGGGTATAGGGCTTTGTAGTCCGATAGCTACGATTGTTTTCATGACTGCTGTAGATCGGAGCTATCTCAGAGACAAAATGGACTTGGAAGGTTTTTTAGCCGCTTTATTTTTATTAATATGTGGGTTAAAATGTATTAGCAAAGTTTACACAATAGCAGAAAGCTTTGATTTATTGAATGAAAGAGGCGATGATGATAAATCCATTTGAAACTGATTACGGTTACATTATAATTTTGATTACAGCGATGTTTATGTATTTTTCTATATTACACATTCTGCGTGACCCAAATTTACCTAAGAAGAAGTTCTTTAAATCTAAAGATACTAAATAAAAGCTCTGTGATTTTAAATTCCTGAGGACTTTTGACCCCTTAAAAATCCCAGTGAGATTTTTTAAGATGAGGTGGATGAGGAAATTTCGGAAGCTTAATGAATTAAGAATCGATTTGATAAAGTCTTTAGGCATAGCCCTTCTTAGCCCAATGAGTACGATTATCTTTATGGGTATTATTGACAAAAGTTATTTTTCGGATAAACTCTCTCTAGTAGGCATATTTGCTTCTGTATTTTTGTCAATATGTGGCTTAAAATGCATAGATAAAGTTTATGCGGTGGCAGAAAATACTGACTTAGCAAATGAAGGAGCGAGTGATGTCGGATTTACTGATTAAGACAGATTTCAGTTATATAATAATTTTGGCGATGGCGATGTTTCTTTATTTCTCCATACTGCATATATTGCGTGATCCTAACTTGCCGAAGAAGAAGTTTTTTAAATCTAAAGATACTAAATAAAAGCTCTGCGATTTTAAATTCCTGAGGACTTTTGACCCCTTATAAATTTTCTGTAGAAATATCATGATTAGATTTCATGGTGGAAGGAAATTTTAAAAATAAGCAAAGTGGGCTGAAGCGAGGGCAGGGAAAGAGTCAGAAGCATAATCGCAATCATAGATTTGGCTTTATGGATCCAGTGATTATTCTTATTTCTGCTGCTTTTTCTCAGCCTTTAGGGCAGTGGATTTTAAAGTACGCCTTAGATGAAGTAAAGCACTTTAATGAAGTTAATCGGTACAAGATATTTATATCAGTGTTAATGCTCGCTTTAGGACTTTTTATAGGTGTGACATGGTATATATATTCTAGGAGAGATAGGTAAATGATAGATGGGGAAGCTTTGTTATTAGGGTGTACGGTTTTCTGGATTCTTTCTTTAACTGCTTGTGCTATTTTTCTGATGAAATCTGATGGTGGAACTTTTTTCGGAAAAGACGAGCAGGATTAACTCCCAAGCTTATTTATTGATGATTTTAAATTTCTGAGGACTTTTGACCCCTTAAAAATTTCAGTGAGATTTTTTAAGATGAGGTGGATGAGGAAATTTCGGAAGCTTAATGAATTAAGAATCGATTTGATAAAGTCTCTCGGTATAGGGCTTTGTAGTCCAATGGGTACGGTTGTTTTTATGAGTGCCTTGGATAGAGGCTATCTTAGAGATAAAGTGGGCTGGGAAGGTTTTTTAATAGCTTTACTTTTACTAATATGTGGGTTAAAATGTATCAGTAAAGTTTACGCAGTAGCAGAAGATTTTGATTTATTAAGTGAAAGAGGCGATGATGATAAATCCATTTGATACACCCTATATTTATGTTTTAGTTTTTACTACGGTGATGTTTATGTATTTTTCAATAATGCATATATTGCGTGACCCTAATTTACCGAAGAAGAAGTTTTTTAAATCTAAAGATACTAAATAAAAGCTCTGCGATTTT